>CAMUZD010000040.1 GCA_947165115.1 uncultured Clostridia bacterium | reverse complement strand
GGGGAAATCTTTGTGTTTAAGATTCTTTATAAACCAGGTGCTGTCCTTGAGAAGACCTGTGGAGGCGTCTATCGCGAGGTCCGGGGAAAGATATCTGTAATTTCCGTTCTTGAAAGAATTATTTACATAAGAACCGCCCAGCGTTTTGCCGATTTCCATACAGGTAGTGCCGAATCCGGCTCTGTCAACCCTGACTATCGTATCCGACTGAATATCACAATGCTCTGTAAGCGGATAACTCTGGAAGCCGTATTTGACTATATCCGAAACCTTGACTCCGCTCTCCTGAGCGTTCTTGATTATGTCCTCAGCCTTATTCATGATGTTGTAATGATAGTTATCAATCTTCTCTATCATTTTTGAATAAGTTTCTTCCTCGCCGCCGAATATTACCTGCTTCGCCTCTTCATAATATTCATCATCACACATTGCCCAGAAGCCGGGGAAGGTGCCTAATGTCTTTCTCAGGGCGGCGGGCGTTACGGTTTCGCAGATCTGCTCATAGACATTATTGACAGCCCAGCATGCATAATCGAGGCCGTATATGTCGCTGGTTATACGCAGTATATCCCTGACTGTCTCATCGGTTATTATCATATCCTCGCCCAGAGCGATATTAAGGCCCATATCGGTCTCATAAGCGCATCTCTCAACAGCGTTGGGGTCAATATGCATATTTCCGCTGAACGCTTCGCCTATCGGAATCGCGCCCTTAGCAGCAGAAGCATAAAAAATCATATCGCTGATTCTCTCATCATGATATGTTTCCCAATAGGTCAGCAGAAGGCAGGCACCCTCGCATCTGCCGGCAAGTGCATATTTTTCGCTTCCGGTCACTTTGAGTATCGTTTCGGCGTAATCATGAAGGCGCTCCATATTATCGGTCGGATCAAGGCGCCAGTCATATACAAACCAAAACCGGTTAAGATTATTCTCGCCGTAGAGATACCTGTTTCTGACATAATCCTCTGTATAGTTGATTACGCTTTCCGAGCCGTCAACAGGCATACCATCTGTTCCGAGAGCAAGCTCGCCGAACTGACTGACCATATAATCCTCAACCATTTTGCAGAAATCGGTCCAGTCCTGAGTCGCAATCGCTTTGAGAATCATATCTGAGTTTTCGCTCAGCACTCCGGTAAGATCGGTCCCCTCGAGCGACATATCATCGCCCTTGACTCTCTGATATGAGCCGTCCTCCTGCTTTATTCCGAGATGGGAGCCCTGACCGTGAATGAAGATTACGGGTACTTTGCCGCCGTATTCATCCGCAAAAGCCGTCAGGCAGAAGCAGGAGCTGATAATCAAAACCAAGCATATCGCAGCGCACAGCATTTTCTTTAGCAGTGTCATAATGAACCTCACTTACAGTATTGCCGCAATTATAATAATTATACTTTAGTCTAATTTAGAAATATATAGTTAAAATTCAAGTGTTGTCCGTAATCTCAAAGTGCAAAAATGCACGGCAGGTTTATTTTGCCGCGCATTTTTTAAGTTATAATGTCTTTTCAAATTCATTTTTAATTTCTGGAAAAGGCTTAATACCTTCAACATTTTCCGTTTCTATAATCTTTTCCATCCAGACAATATCATAAAATCTGCCGAATTTACGCCCGCATTTATTATGTCTGCCGACCAGCGAATAACCCATATGAGCATGGAATTCAGGGCTGTTGAGATTGATGAAATCCTCATTATCCTCGGCAGGATAACCGATGCAGGCGTAGAGATTGGTAATCCCCTGCATCGAGAGCGCCCTCTCGAGCGCTTCATAGAGAGCCCTGCCGTAACCGCGGCGCAAACATTCCTTATCAAGATAAATCGTATTCTCGACGCAGTGGGTATATGCCTCTCTGTCCCTGAAAACGGAAGAATAAGCGTAGCCGACAATTCTGCCGCCCTCCTCGCAGACGAGATAGGGATATTTCTTGAGAATTCTTTCAATACGCCCAGCAAACTCTGCCTGCGTCGGCGGAGTTATTTCAAATGAAATCGCCGTATTCTCAACATAGTATTTATAAATTTCAAGCAGGGCCGGTGCATCCTGCATTGATGCAATTCTGATTTTCATATTCTGCCTCTTTCCGGAAATGATATGTTGAATTATATCATAAAGTCAGAAATTATTCAACAATAAAGAGCGGGCTGCAGATTTCTCCGCAGCCCTTCTTGTATTATTTTATAATTTTGCCAAAAAGTGAGGATATAAACGCGAGGCCCTTGACGAGCACCGTGAAAAATCCTATTACCGATGACAATGTGTCAGAAGCGCCGGCAACATCGGGAGCGCCCGAGTCCGCACCGGTCAGCGGAGAATCGGGAACAAGCTCTGCCGCGGCAAAAACCGAAACCGGCTTGTCATCTGCGCCGTGATAAGTTGAAACGGATTCATTTCCCGTCTCTTCAGTCTGAGGATCATCACCGAAATTCGGGTGAATGCAACCCCAGTAGCATCTCCAGGAATAAAGGCCGGTGTATTGAACTGTATACATACAGCCGGACCAGTTCTGGTGATAGGTGGAATAGTCGCTTTCATAGATTCCCACATGGCCGTAATAGCCGTTTGTGTAAATCAGGATGTCGCCCTTCTGCGGGATACCGCCTTTTGTGCGGGTCCAGCCCTTGGGCAGGGTTACGCTCGCGTAGCTACGTCCTGCGATGTCATTCGGAGCTTCTCCGAGAAACTGATAATAAGCCTCAATAAGATCAACGCAGTAGCCGCCGCCGAAACGGTGACCGAGATTTGATTTAACCCAGGCGACCGCTTCGTCGCTCGTGACTGAGGTGGCAGAAGCGTTTACAGCGAACACTCCCGATAACATCAGCACGCACAGCGCAAGCGAAAGAATTCTTTTTAATTTTTGTGTCAAAACTTTACCTCTTCTGTATTTTTTGTGAGCAATCAAATAATACAAGCGGGCATACTATACCACAAAAAAACATTTTTGTCAAGTTTTATGCCTTTACACCCCCTGCCGGGAGCGTTTTCGCAGGGGCAAAATTATTGATTTATTAACAAATTCAACCGAAAATATGGTATAATAAATAAGATAGTTAAAAACGCATTTCTGCATTTAACGGAGGACAATATGAGAAAATTTTTCAGAAAAGCGCTGTGCCTGACGCTGAGCCTTATTATGCTCTGCGGCGCGCTGGCGCCGGCTGTTTTTGCCGCGATTGACGATCCGCTCGACGGCAGACTTGAAAAGAATATCGCCAAAAGCGCAAATTCCGTTCAGGAGGATGACGAATATCATCACGCGGAGAAATTTCTCGGCGGCGGTTACACAATAGCGGAAGTAATCGACGTTTCATCCCACAACGGCACGATAAACTGGTCCGCTGTAGCGGCATCGGGTATAAAATACGCGATAATCCGCGCAGGCTGGAGAGGCTACGGCGATGCGGGAACACTTAATACCGACAGCATGTTTGCCGAGAATGTCAGGGGCGCGATTGCCGCGGGCATCAATGTTGGCGTTTATTTCTATACACAGGCGACCAACAACAAGGAAGCAATTGCAGAGGCTGAATATACTCTCGGCATCATTTCGGGCTATGACCTCAAGCTCCCGGTCGCATATGACTGCGAATTCGCTTCAAGCGGCGGACACTATACCGGCAGATTCTACGAGGCGAATCTTACCCCCTATCAGATTGCTTCAATGTGCAACGCCTTCTGCGAGAGAATCAAGGCGGCGGGTTATGACGCAATGGTATATGCGAATCCCTATATGCTGACCTCAAAAATCAATGTTGCTTCCCTCGGCTCAACTCCCATCTGGCTCGCATCCTATTCTGACACAGCAAAATGGGATGGCGACTATGTTATGTGGCAGTATACCGGCAAGGGCACCTGCGACGGTATCTCGGGCAGTGTCGACCGCAGTTTCTACTACATAAAAGAAGGCACTAAGATTGACGATTTCAGAATCCACTCGTCAAAAACGACCGTCTATCTCGGAGAGACGGGTCAGGTGTCGGCATTCCTCGACAGAGATTATTATACCTCGCTCGGCTGCAAGGTCAGCGATGTAACCTGGACCAGCTCGGATGAAACAGTAATGACAGTTGCCTCAGACGGAACAATCACCGCAATTGCAACCGGCTCGGCAACAATCACGGGAACGGTGACCGTTTCGGTTCCGAATCCCGATGCTCCCGGCACCTATGCCGATATGGTTCTCACAAAGTATCTCAACCTCTCCGCAACTGAGAAGCCTGTCGATCCCGATCCTTCCGACGCGGGAAACATTCTTGAGATGATTCTCAATCTCTTTATGATGTTTGCAAAGCTTATCGCAAGACTGTTTTCGGCAATAGCGGGCAGTGCTGATTAAATAACGTAATTCATAAACAAAGAAGCCCTCTCCTGTTTGGAGAGGGCTTGAATTATTATTTGAATATGCTCAGGAAAAGAGCGAAGATATATTTGAATACCGCGGCGATTTTGGTGCCTGTATCGGTTTCATCCGAATATAACTCATAGAGGCTCTGCGCAACGGCATCATCCTCGGCATAGACATCGTTATAAGCGAGGCAGTAGGTCTCGAATTCCTGCGGATTATTCTCATCGAAAACGAATACTCTCGAACCGACAACATGGTTGTTGTAAGAATTGAATCCGATACCGGGGGTGTTGATGAGTTTTATTCCCTGATAATCGATTTCATAGGAATTTATGTGGTCGTGACCGCAAACCGAAGCGATGACATCTCCCTGCTCGAGCCATGCCGCAAACTGACCGTTGGTGTATTCGGGCGGGCAGGGGCTCTCGCCGAGCTCACCCTTCGCCCCTTCGGGAAGAGTATAGTATTTGCCGCCGTGTTCAACGCTGCCGTCGACTTTTTCATCGTGTTCGTCGAGCGCATCCCAGATTTCGGGAACAACTATATGCTGGAAGTTTATCGAATAGACGGGCTCGCCGCCGTTTGCCTCTTTAAGCGCGGCCGAAGTCTCTTTATACCACTCAATCTGGTCCTTGTGGACACAGCCGTAACCGCCCTTGTCGTTCTCATCATTGTAGGTGCCGCTGTCGGTCATCCAGATATTGAAAGCGGTCTTTGTTCCGTCTGAGGAGAGAATCGGAATATTCAGAGTTCCGAGTCTGCCGCTCGATTTGCCGTAATCTCCGCCGATGAAATTATCATAGCTTTCATAGACTTCATACTGATATGCCTTATCGGCAGCGTTATCCTCATCATCGTGGTTGCCGAATACCATGGCGACTTTTACATTCGCGGCTTTGAAGATATCCATGAATTCCTTGATTTCATTCTTGCTCGCGGATTTTGTCTTGGTCCTGTAGCCGGCGATGTTGTCGCCGGTGAGTACAACAAGGTCGGGCTTCACGAGATTCAGCGTATCCTTAAGGTATCTTTTTGTAATCGGCTTCATGGGGTAACCGTCCTGAATATCGCTGAAATTCAGGATTGTGAACTTGCCGTCACTGTTGAATTGAAGAGTCTTATCCGAGTTTTCCGCCGCAAATGAGCCGAGCAGCATGCACGGAATGAGAACTGCCGCGCAGAGCAGGATTGCGAGCGATTTTTTCATTGCTGATTTCATATTTCTGCCTCCTTAAATAATTCCGTTTATCATTATATCACCGTGATTTTGCTTTGATAAGTATCAATATTGCACAATAAAATTTGTAAAATTTATATAAATTTACAAAAAATTAATTTTTAATGCAACAAAATAGCCTTATTATTACACTAATATGTGTCGAACGAAAAATAAACGTATTTTGCAGTTTGGATGGCTGTGAATTGCGGTTACTCAATCAAATAAGCTCACAGATTAAGGAAGGTTCAAGCAATGATTTTTGACAGAAAAGAAAAAGCCATGCCCGATTATTATTACAGGCATATACTCGATATCACACCCGAAGACATCAGAAATATGGGTGCAGAAGCAGTCGCAGTCGACCTCGACAACACCGCCGTATTCTTCGGCTCATTCAGGCTCGAGGAAGGCGTGCGCGAGTGGACACGCAATATGATGCGTTCCGGAATAAAGGTTATAATCGTCTCGAATACTCTCAACAGCAGAGCGTTCATACTCTCAAGACAGATGTGCAATGTAGGCTTCGTTGCGCTCTCGCTCAAACCCTCACCCAGAGGAATTGAAATTGCCTCCCGCCGTCTCGGCGTGCCGGTCGAAAAAATCGCGATGATTGGCGATAAGCTCTCGAGCGACATCCTCGCCGCAAACAGGGCGGGCGCAATCGCGGTCAAGGTCGAGAATCTCAGACACGTTTACGAGAGAGAAAGCGACCTGCCGAAATACGCCGCTACAGCGGCAACAGTCGCAGCCGCGGCGGCTGTTATTTCCGTTCTGAAATAACAACGCTGTCTTTCGACCAGAAAATACGAGGAAATATCCGAGGTGTAATCTGATGAAAAGAATTATATCGTTATCGATTGCTTTGCTTTTAATCGTTTCACTTTTTGCGCTGCCGGCACACGCAGATGAAGAATATGAAACGCCTGTGGATCCTTTTTCTTATATTACAAAGGCAGATGATATTTCCGCCGGAAAAACGCTGCTCCGTATTTGTTATGATAACGAATTTACAGCCTTTACGGATGAACCCGTCATTGAAATAGTCCTTGAAAAAGACGGCGAAACCAAAAAAACAAGATTTGATAAAGACAGTATCACATTCTTCGGTGAGGAAACCGCTTACCGGGAATATTTCAGACCAGATGAAGAAGAACCCGAAGAACACCTCGTGGCATATATAATCACCGATTTCATTGACGAAGAAATCTATGATATAAACGAAGGGATCTACGCTGTTACGGCAGAAAACTCCCTGGTTGATTCTGAAGGGAACGCCAACGCTGAGTTTAAATCAACCTATACCACTTTCTTCAGTTTTTCCGAATTCTGGGTTTCCGGACTTACCGATAACCGCGGCAGTTTCTGCGAATATAAAGGGAACACTGTTAAGTTTATGACGGAGTTTCCATGCGATTATTATATGAACGGCTCTCTTAAAGAAGAGAACTCGCTGTCATATACTCACACTTACAATTCGACAGATCTCATAACACTTACAATCAAAAAATTCGAGTTGAGTCTTATTGTGTATGAAATACAGCCTCAGGAAGTTACGGCCGCCGATAAACTCAATCTGATATGGAGCAATATAGACCGCGGTCTGGTCACCATAGACGACCTGCTGGTGCTTACCGCTCTTGTTCCCTGGCTCGGTATTCCGTTGATGATTATCTTCCCTTTTTATATGATAATTCCCGGAATCGAGAATCTTATTGCGACTATTGAAATCCTCTTCAGATAACAATAACCTCCTCTTGATATATATGTAATTCGTCAAACAAAAACACTCCGCAGAAGTAACCGGCTTCTGCGGAGTGTTTCTTTTATATGAAAATAATTATTTATGATTCTTCATTATATACTTATAGCATTTGACTGTTTCGGCGAGGGCGTCGGTGTTGATGCTCTCATTCGCCGCGTGCATGGCATTCATCTGATCCGGCTCAACTCTTATCGGGCAGAGGCGGATGCAGTTATCCGTAATCGGCTCATATTTGCGGCAATCCGTGCCGCCCGCCATATAATAGGGCGTGAAGCAGAATCCGGGGAAGCAGGCATGCATACATTCTTCAATGAACTTGAATTCCTCGCCGTGCGAATCGGTGATGCCTGAGGCACTTGTGCCCTTGATAACCTCGGCCTCAAGATCATATTTCGCGGCAATCTTCTTGAGAACTGCAAGACAGGAATCAAGATTCTGCTGAATTGACGGCCTGATATTCGCCACGACATACGCTTCGGCGGGAATAACATTTGCCGCCTCAGAACCGCCGCTCATGGTGAATACGATTGTGGTTCTCAGGAACGCGTTTGCCATCGGAGAAAACTTAGGCATCACCCAGCCGACAAGCGGCTTGAAAAGCCAGAGATTGCCGAGCAGAAGGCGGAGAGGGAATGTGAGATAAGGAGCAAGATGCGCAAACATATCATCCACAATGGGAACAAATTGCTTCTTGAAAGGATTCTTCTTTTCGATTTCGCAGACAAATGCCGAGAGGCGGGCAATCGGATTACCGGGAACGGGAGTCGACGAATGGCCGCCCTTGCCCTTGGCAGTGAATTTAATATGGGCCGAGCCCTTTTCGACAACACCTGCGGCAACGACATTGGTGCTGATGCCGGGAATCATTCCGCTGACTATCGCGCCGCCCTCATCCATTGCGAAGGCGAGGCGTATACCTTTCTCTTTGAACCAGTTGACAATCTTTTCGGCTCCGCCGCCGGAATTTTCCTCATTTACCGAGCAGGTAAGATATATATCCCTCGGTGGTGTGAATCCTTCTGCGATCAGTTCCTCAACTGCCTGCCATTCGGAAAAGACAGTGCACTTGCAGTCGAGCGCTCCCCTGCCGTGAATTCTGCCGTCGGCGATAAGGCCCGAAAACGGCGGATATTTCCAGGTCCCGTCATCGGGAGCGGGAACGACATCCTGATGCCCCATAAAGAGAATAGGCTGCTTTGAGGAATCCGCACCCTTCCAGCGCAGAATCAGATTGCAGTCAATATCGGTAACCTCAAGAGTTTTGAAAATCAGAGGGAATTTTTCGCGCATAACCTCATGAAGCTTTTCAAACCTCTCAAGATCCGTTTCATCGGGCTGGGCGGAAACGGTCGGCTCCTTGACCATTGCCGAAAGCTTTTCGGCATAGAGCTTCTCCTCATCGGGGGTATATGTAACAGCTACAGCTTTTTCGGGAAGCTTCACTTTGATTATAATTGCTCTGATAACCGCAATTATCAATAATAAAACAAAGACGGCTGCAATACCAAGCAGGACATACAATACATATCTCATATTCTCATTCCTTTATAAGCCGCTCCCGACCGTCTGAACCGCGTCGGGAGCCGTATTTCACTGATTATAGTGATGAGCTTCGTTGAGCATCATATCCTTGACCTTCATGAGGCGCGTGGTAGTGCTTCTCTCATTCTCATCGAGCTTCATTGAAATATATTTGATGGTCTCTTCATATCTCGGAATCATGACGTGCTCAAGGGCGTTAACCCTGCGGCGCGTCTTTTCTATTTCATCCGCCATCAGTCGGCAGGATTTCTCGATTTCAGCGAGGCGTATCATCTTTGGCATAATATCCGAAAGAGCCTTAACCGCAACGTCGAGCTCCCCAGAGGTCTCGCTGAAGCCGTAGGAATAGATATCATGCTCATTCGCGGTCCTGAATTTCACATCAAAAACCGGAATCATGACGCTCATCACGTTTTTCTCGGCCACATCGAGATACATCTCCTGAGTCGGCAGCATAAGGGCGACCTCGAGGGATTTATCGCTCATTACGCATCTCGCGACGCTCATGGCGGTATTCGCCTTCGCTATCCCCTGCTCGACCTCTTTGCGAAGCTCTTTGTTTTCGCGCACTTTTTCAAGGAAAATGCGCATAAGCTCATCGCGCTTATCCTTTAGAAGCTTATGGCCTCTGCGGGCGGTAACGAGCTTTCTCTTGAGATTGGTGAGCTCCATACGGGTGGGATTGACATTCATTATTGCC
>CAMUZD010000039.1 GCA_947165115.1 uncultured Clostridia bacterium | reverse complement strand
AAAGAGCCGATGGCATTCAAGAGGTAAGGGGTTCGATCCCCCTCATCTCCACCAATCTCAGATAGTCCGTAAGTCCTTGTATATCAAGGATTTGCGGATTTTCTTTTTTGGCTGCCGTTCAAGCGCTCTCTGTGTCTGAACCGTGTTTTTTTGAGTGCATTATGCGCTTTTTGTCAATCAACCCCTGTGTGCAGTATTTGGCTTCAGCATATTGACCTACGCGGTATATTTGATATAATGATTATGTTCATAAAAAAAGAACCGGAGGTTCGCCATGAAAAAAGACAAGGATCCCGTCAAAATTGAGAAAGAGATAGCAAAAAGGCAGAAACAGCTTGATAAAAGGGAAGGCAAGGGATACTACTTCTACCTGTTTTTCATCATCAGTATAGTCTACATAACTGATGAAGTAGCTTCGGCAATAGCGTCTTTCATGCAGCAGGATATAGCAAAGGACATTGCTTCCCTGGAAACCCTCAATAAAATAACGCTTCTGTCATTTCCCCTTATGGCGCTGGGCGTAATCTACAAACCGCTTGCCGACAGATTCGGCAGAAAGCCGTTTCTGATTCTGAACACATTCGGAATGTGTTTCGGTCTCTGCATTGTCTATATGACGCATAACCTGGCCGGATATATCGCGGGAACCGTTCTCACACAGTTCTTCATCACACATGACATGCAGGTCGTTTATATAATGGAATCCGCTCCAGACAAACACAGGGCAAAGATTTACTCCTCGATAAAATGTGTGGCCATGCTCGGTGTTACCCTTATTCCGCTTCTGAGAAAGACAATGATGCACAGCACCTCGGAATGGAGAAATGTGTTCCTTGTTCCCGCTCTTCTGGGAATGGCTGTCAGTATAGCAGCTATCTTTCTTGCCAAGGAAACAGACGCATTCAATATCGCCAGAATAAATGAACTCAAGGGAATTGCCATGGCAGAAGAAGGCAGTTCAAGCAACGGAGGAATTATCAACGCCCTGAAATTCGGCTTCAGACATAAGCAGACAAAGTGGCTCTTCCTCGCTCTTGTATTCTGCGAAACGGGATTCATTTTTACTCTTGACTATCAGTCCATAATGACATTCGGCTTTGTGAAAAACGCAATGGCTCAGGGCCTTTTCGCCGATATGGAAACGGCAAGTGAGAGCATTCTTATGAATGAAATCACGACCGCTCTCTTCTTCTATCCCATAGGCTGTGCACTCAGCCAGCTTATACCCGGTTTCATTTCCGACAAGAAGGGCAGAAGATTCTCGGCTATTGCAATGTCCGCTTCGGCCGTCGTTCTCTTCCTCGGTTTCTGGCTGGGCGCGGAAAAGGGACTTCCTCCCCGGCTTGTAGGCTTCCTCTGCGGCGGCAGTGTGGGAACATTCTGGGCCAACATCGACACCATTTCCCTTATGGCAGGCGAGTCGACGCCCACGGAACTCCGCTCCTCCATGCTTTCCGCAATATATCTTCCCCTGGGTCTCGGAATCGGTTTCTCATTCGGCGCATCCTTCCTGTTTATGCGATTGTTCAGCGAGCAGGCAATCGGCATTATTTCCCTGTGCCTCACCGTCCCCGGACTTCTCGCGGACTTCTTCATTCTTTCACTCAGGGTCAAAGAAACTGCCGGAGTCGATCTTAAGGAAATCGACGGTTCCGAATTTGACTGATGACCGATTGCGGCCGCCGGCCGGAGTAAACATTTATCTGAATACGGAAAAGAAAAACAGCGGAGCAAAGCCGGAAAGCTATGCTCCGCTGAATTATTTACTGAGCTGATTTGAATAAGGCAACAACCTGGGTAATGATATTACGGACAAATTCAACAGCAATCTTTAAATACTCGATAATTGTATCCAGCAAGGATTTCTCAGCAGCTTTTACGGTGAAAGCAACCGTTACATCTTCGCCGAGCGTGTTGCCGTTGTTAGCTTTTACATCCGCGCCGATTTTGAGTGTGTATTCTCCGCTTTCAAGTCCGTTGAGCTGAATCTTGACGAGTCTCTTTGTTTCTTCCTGATCCTTGTCAACGGGAAGGACGGTGTAGTCGGCTTTAGTGTTATCGGCCTTATAAATGCCTATTGCCTTGGCGTTATCTTCTTCGTAGGTTTTCATGCCGCGGTCAAATTCAATAACTATGATTTCGTTTCCTGCAAGCTCTGCCCCTTTGAGTTCTTTGTCATTTGCTTTTGCGCTGACAAAAGAAAGAGGATTGTTTCCACCGCCGGAGCCGTCACCGCTGCCTTTGCCGACAGTGAACTTAATCTCAGTTTTATCTGCGAGCTCGCTGCCGTTCTTCGCCTTTATGCCTTTGGCAACGGTAAGAGTGTATGAGCCCTTTGAAATTTCGCCAAGCGATACTGCCAGCTGTGTCTTATCAGTGCCTGCCGAAACAGAAACGGTGGATAATTTGTTTCCATCTGAGTCTTTGACATTGATTTTACCGATGTTGTTTCCGATAACCGAATCGTCAGTAACATTGTTTGAAAACGTGATAACAATGCTGTCGCTTGCCCCAATCTGGGGATTTTCTGTTGCAAGAAGGTCGACACTGCCTGCGATTACCGAGGAAAGGGTGAGTGCCTCTGCCGCTGCCGATGTTACCGAGAACACCATTAACAGGGCAAGGATGATGCTGAGAACTGATGTTGTTTTTTTCATGGTTTTGAGTCCTTTCTTATGTTATTTTTTCTTTTTTATTATCAAAACTGTCGCTGCAGCAGCGGCAATTACTATAGCTGTAATAATAGCTGGCAGAGGTGAAATCTTTTTGATTCTGTTCTGCGGATGAACTCCATCTGGCTCGGTTTCGTCAGATTGTGAAAATGTAAACTCCTGCGTTTCGGTAATAGTTGCGGATACAGATGAAATAACAGCTGAGGTTTCTGTTTCATTATCAGCGACTGAGTATGATTCAGAAATCGTTACAGTTTCCGTTTTTGAAATCGCTTGAACCGATGACGTAGCGTCGAGTTTCGTCTCAGTTGCCGTGGCCTGAGTGGTGGTGATAATTGTGGGTGACGTTGTTGTTACATCGGCAACGGTAAAGCTGATATAAGTATCCCTGCCGAGATAGGTATCTTCCCTTTTAGCTTGAAGGTCGCCGCTTATTTTAAGAAGATAGGTTTCGCCCGGTTTCAGTGCAGATTTTGGCTTTATTGTAATAGTTCTCTTGACTTCCTGAGTGGGGTTGACCTGATCGTCGCCCATGATAATATCAATTGGAACAGAATTACCTTTACTGTCAGTCAGAGTGAAGCATTTCATATTGCTTTCGCGTACTCTCAGGTTTACTACATTTTTATTGAAAGTAAGCACTATGCTCGCATTCGGATCGACATTTTCTTCGCCGTTGGGTATGCTTGATGAAACAAGCCCGAACGGGACGTCTTTTCCTCCGCCGCTTCCGTCGCCGTTACCGCCTTCGGCAGAAGCAGGAACTACAAATGAAAGAGCAATCAGAACTGCAGCAAGGAAAGCAAGTATATGTCTGGCGCCGGTATTATTTATCATTTGCTTCACCTCTTCATGCATTCAAAACTCGTTGCCGTCCACCTGCGGTAGCGGCAGTTATAGCAGCTTATTGCATCATCGCAGACAAGCTCGTCCTCGCAGTCCTCGGAAAAGCAGCTGCACTGCGAGGCAACGCGCGCAGCATCCTCAAAAGAGCCCTTCCCGCCGGCAAATACGGCTTTTCCGTTTTCTTTTATCCAGTCAGTCATTGTTTTTTCTCTTTGTTCTTTTTGATTTTCGGCTTCGGCATCAGCTGACCGTTTTCATTTATGATAACGCCTGTTATCAGCCCTTTGCTGTAAAGCAGTTTTGTGGGATGAACGAATCTGATTGAGAGATTATCCGTGATTTCGTTCCCGTCTTCATCGATAAAGCGCTGAACGCCGAATACCGAGGCAAATTCCGATGTCGTCCAGTCGGGTTTATTTGGCAGAGGCTGGATTTTGCCTTTAATTCTGCCCTCTTCTTTTCCGGCTCGCAGAGCGGCTCCGGCGAGAGCACCGATTATTCCGCCGCCCGTTCCGCCGTGCTCGCTCAGATGGAGCCCGTTTCCGAATTCTTTTGCCGCTTTATACGCCTCTTCTTTGGTCAGGACCTTGCACTGAGCGCGTTTTCCGAATTCAATAAGTGCGGAATAATCAAGGGAAGAATCGTCGGTCAGAATACAGAGCCCCGGATCGGAACCCTCGGCCGAATTTTCCTCAAGATATTTTTGGCAGAACTCGGTGAATGTTTCGCGGTCGTTTGTTTCCGCGGCGCAGCACATTGAGCTGTTATGTGAAGTATAGGGAATGTCATCGTGAATAAATAGCTGATAACGGACCGTAAAGCCTGCTTTGGCGAGGCCTTTTATCGCCGCTTCACCCATCATATTCTCAAGGAGTTCACCCGTTCCGATGCTGTCATAATTATCGGTATCGTCTATGCAGACAAAAAGCTTCATGCGGCATCCTCCTTATGCTCGGTTTTCGGCTCGCGCATTTCCGAGCCCTCGATAATGGCGCTCAGCCATTCTTCTCCGATTTCAAAATCAAAGAATTCTTTGTAAAAGGATGTTATTTCGGAATCCATATCAACCTGGAAGCTGTCGGGATAAAGGAGATTCATCAGCCAAAGAATCGCAAGCGGTGTCTCAAAGCTTGAAGGATGGCCCCACCTGGTTATGCCGATGGGAATCTGATACACTTCGCCCTTTTGCACGCAGGAGAGTCCCTCCCATTTCGAGTCGCTGAGTATATAGTCGTCAACCATAGCTTCGTTGCAGATAATTATATCTGGATCCCAAACATATATCTGCTCGAGTGTTGTATATGCTTTTTCGCCTTCAATGCTGAGCTTGCCGCTCTGAACCGAAACATTTTCGGCGCCCGTGAGAGCAATCCAGTCGGCGCAGTAGCTTCCTTCATAATCGGTGCGGACTGCTTCATTTACCGAATGATAAATGCGCTTCGGTGTTCCTTTTTCAGCTTTCTCCGTGCGTTCAATAACCGATCTGAAATAAGAAATATATTTCTGAGCCTTTTCTTCACTGGCAAATGTTTTCCCGAGAATATCAACAGCTTTCAGCTGATCTTCAATTGTTTCGAAGTCTATAACGATATAAGGCGCGCCGATTGCTTCGATTTTTGCCCTTTCCGCTTCGCTTTCATAGACGCCGGAATTGATAATCATAAGATCGGTGTTCTTCGCCATAATTTCCTCTGCGTTGACCGAGCCGCTGTTTTTGACTACCGCGGCATTTTCAAGAGAAGGACATATCTGCATAAGCAGCTTGCTTCTTGCGGCGTTATTGGTAAAAGAAGTGATTCTGTCTCCGAAACCGAGCATAACGATAATCGGGCCGGAGAACGGGCAGAGAACACATACGGATTTAGGATCCGAAGGAACAGAAACTTCACGGCCTGCGCAGTCTGTAACCGTAATATCACCGGTCGGATTACGCTTTTCGGGAGTGCAGGCGCAAAGAGAGACAAAAAGAATTAAAAATGAAATTACAAGCGCCGCAAATCGTTTCATAAGTTTTCTCCTTGTTAAGAATCACTGCCCAGCACGGCAATCGTTCTGACAGTCTTTCCTTCTTCGCTCAGTGTTTCATGCACCGCCGCACGGACTCCGTAAACCTCAAGAAGTGTTTCGGGAGTTATGAGCTCGCCCGGTTTACCCGAGCGGACTTCCCTGCCTCTGCTGAGCATGACAGCTTCAGACGGAATTCCTTCCGATTCAAAATAAAGAGGATGCTGGAGGGCATGCGTTGCCATAAGCACGGTTATTCCGTCATTTCTGACAAGATCCGTTATTATTTCAAGAAACAGAAGCTCGTTTTTGAAATCAAGCGAGCTTGTCGGCTCGTCCAATACTATGAGCGGCGCCTGCTGAGCGAGGGCGCGGGCAAGCATGACCAGCTTACGCTCGCCGCCCGAAAGCTCCGTATAAGGCCTTTCTGCAAATTCTTCAATTCCGATCCGTACTATCGCCGAATCACAGATTTCATAATCCTCTTTATCGGGCGCCCCGAGAAGTCCCGACTGCGCTGTTCTTCCCATAAGAACTATTTCTCTTACTGTGTATGGAAAAGTCGGAGTATGAAGCTGGGGAACATAGGAGACCAGCTTTGCAAGTTCGGGGCGGGAAAGCGGAAGAATGTCTTTTCCGCAGACCGAGATGTTGCCCGTATAGTTTCTGTGGAAACCGAGCACACAGTCAAGCAGAGTCGTTTTACCGCTGCCGTTGGGACCGAGGAGACAGACGATTTCGCCCTTTTCGGCCGACAGCGACAAGCCGGAGAGCAGAGGAGTTTTATCGTATGAAAAAGACAGATTATCAATTTGCAGAATCATGCCGTGAATCCTCCCTTCGTCTTTTTGAGAAGATATACGAAGAAAGGCGTGCCGATAAGCGCGCAGAGGATTCCTATCGGTATTTCAGAGCCTGTGAGTGTGCGTGAGAGCAGGTCCATTATTACCATGAACCCTGCTCCGAGAGAAATGCTGACGGGGATTAGTTTCTGATTGCTGTTTCCGATAATCATACGCCCGATATGAGGTATAACAAGGCCCACCCAGCCGATGGTTCCGCTGATACAGACTGCAGCGGCGGTGCAGAGAGTGGCGCCGCCGATAATCATGATCTGCGCTCTGCGGACATCAACGCCGAGCGAGGCGGCCTCTCTCTCTCCCATTGAAAGCACATTGAGTTTCCAGCGCGAGAGAAAAACAAGGAGCATACCGAGGCCCATCGGAATAAGAGCATAAAAATGAGAATAGTTCACCGAAGCGAAGCTGCCCATAAACCAGAAGGTGATGGAAGGGAGCTGACTGTATGGGTCGGCGACATATTTCATTATCGATACGAGTGCGCTGAAAAACGCACCGACTATAACGCCGCCGAGAATCATGGTTATCGAAGTGGTAACGCGTGATATTCTGCCGGCAAAGTAACTTAAAAGCACTGCGGCAACTGCGAAGACAAACGAAAAGAAATATGTATATACTCCGCCGCCGAAAAACACTATCGCTATGCATGCCCCGAAGCCTGCGCCGTTTGAAACTCCGAGAATACCGGAATTGACAAGCGGATTTCTGAATACGCTCTGAAACGCCGCGCCGGAGACTGCGAGAGAAGCGCCGACAAAAGCTGAGGCAATTGCCCTGGGAAGGCGGAGCTGTAAAACCGTAACGCGCGAAGCGACAGAAACATCAGCGGAACGAAGGATTGATAACACTACCTCGCTCAAAGAAAGGTGATATCTGCCGAAAAACAGCGAAACAAATACGGCAAGAAGCGGCAAAATCAAAAGCAATGCTTTTACGGTCAAAGACAGATTGTCTCTTATTTGCGTCTTTTGCATTTTTCCGCTCCTTTCCTTTTATTTGCGTATAATCACATCCGGATCAGTATACCCGCCGCTCCGGAAATTATAATCAGAATTATCGGCGACATACCGTTTTTGAGAATCTTCTTTGAGCCGAAATAGACTGCCGCAAGAACAGCGGTCAATATCAGCGTTTTATAATCAAAAACCGGGCTTTGAACAGAACCGATTATATTATTAAGCGCCATAAAAACTCCCGTTGCGAGTATAATTCCCGCTATGCAGGGTTTCAATGTTCCTAGCGCCGAATTGAAACCTTCGTAATTCAAAGCCTTTTTCAGGATTTTTATCAGAAGAAGAACAAAGATAAAAGACGGAAGCACAACGGCGAGAGTTGCAATTACAGCTCCGATAATTCCACCGCGGGTGCTGCCGATATAAGTAGCCATATTGACCATAACCGGGCCGGGAGTGCTTTCGCTGACGGCTATCATATCCGAGAGCATCGCATCATCCATCCAGCCGTTCATAAGCACCGTTTCTCTGATGAGCGGTATTGCGGCATAGCCGCCGCCGAATGTAAAAGCTCCTATTTTAAGAAATTCAAGAAAAAGTTTGAGATAAATCATGCTTCATTACCTCCCTTGCGCTTTCTGTTCACGAGGTAGATGATGAAGCCGGCCGCGGCTGCGAAAAGCATGAATACAATTGAAGTAATTCTGAGCGCAAAGATATTCACAGCCATCATAAGCAGAAATGAAACCGCGCCGGTTGTTATTGTGAGCGCTTTTTTCGGAAGCTTCGAAAAGAGCTTAACAGCCGCATCGATTATAAGAATGCCGACAGCGATTTTTATGCCGTAAAAAGCGCCGGCAACCCATTTGTTTTCAAGAAATCTGTCAAGAAAGAAAGATATAACCAGAATGATTATAAACGACGGAACAACCATACCGAATGTTGCCGCAACGGCGCCCGCAATTCCTTTTTGCTTGTATCCGACGTAGGTGGCGCAGTTTATCGCGACAGGGCCGGGAGATGATTCGGCAACGGCGGGAAGATCCGTCATTTCTTCCTCGGTCAGCCAATGCTTTTCTCTGACGCAGATGCGCTCAATGAGCGGCAGCATTGCATAGCCGCCGCCGAACGTGAATAATCCGGTTTTGAAAAAGGCAAGAAATAATTCAAAAAGAATCTTCATACAATTGTTATTTCGTCATTTTCTTTTACTGTTCCGCCCTCGAGGACTATGCCGAAAATGCCTTCTCTCGGCATAATGCACTGGCCGACAAGCTCCCTGATCGCACAGCCGTCGTGGCACTCCTTACCTATCTGGGTGATTTCAATCAGCGCTTCATCGCCGATTTTCAGCTTTGTGCCGATCGGCAGAGTGTGAAGTTCAATTCCTTCTGTTGTGATGTTCTCGGCGAACATACCGTGGCAGAGGCCGTCGGTGCGCATCCCTTGTGCTTTTTCAATGCTCTCCTTGGCGAGCAGGCTCACCTGGCGGTGCCATTTGCCCGCATGAGCGTCGCCCTCGAAGCCGAAATCTTTAATAAGTTTACCCTCCGGAATTGTCTTTTTCGGAGTTTTCTTTTTTTCGCTGATGTTAATTGCAACGACTCTTGCCATATTATCCTCCCGTTCTGTTAAGTCCGTGGGCGGCGCTTTTGTTTTCAAAGCTGTGTCCGGCGGGCTTTTTCAGAATTATATTTTTAACTTCTTCAATCAGTTTTTCTTCATCGTCAATGAACTTCATTATGTCATAAGCCGTGTCATATCCGAGGCAGGGCTTGACTTTGCCGTCCGATAGCAGACGGATTCTGTTGCACTCCGGGCAGAATTTCTGAGTAATAGGATTGATAAGACCGACTCTGCCTTTGAAGCCTTCGGCTGAATAATACCGCGCTGTGCCTTCCTTATAATCGATAGGCTTAAGGAAAGTGAATTCTCTGAGAATATCATCGCCCGTGACTATAAGAGAAGCGTCCTCTCCCTCATCGGAAAACGGCATGAGCTCAATGAAGCGGACATCTATATTTCTGCCTTTCGCGAGATTTATCAATTTTCCCGCTCCGTCATCATTGACGCCTTTCATCAGCACGGCGTTGATTTTTATCGGGCTGAGTCCGGCTTTCTCCGCTTCGTCAATTCCGTCGAGCACTTTTTTCAGCACATCTGCTCCCGTAAGGTGGCGGTAGGTGCTGCCGTCGGTGCTGTCGAGGCTGATATTCACGCTGTCAAGCCCGGCTTTTTTCAGGTCTTTTGCATACTGAGAAAGATATACTCCGTTGGT
>CAMUZD010000038.1 GCA_947165115.1 uncultured Clostridia bacterium | reverse complement strand
CGATGTATGCGACAATGTCGTTGTTATCATAATGTGCGGCTCGTCGATTGACATCGGCGAAAAGCTCAGGAAAAAGGCAAAGGCAATAATCTACGGCTGGTATCCGGGCGCTCAGGGCGGTCTCGCTCTCGCGAAACTCCTCGCCGGCGAAAAATCCCCCTCGGGCAGGCTGCCGATAACCGTATATTACGGCGACAGAGCACAGCCCGATTTCACCGATTACAGCATGAAAAACCGCACTTACAGATATCTTGAGGATACTCCCCTCTGGCCCTTCGGCTTCGGCCTCTCATATACGGAAATCGAGTATAAAGCCGCAGAAATCATAAGTCAGAATGCGGATGAAATAAAACTCGCGGTTGAAATTGAAAACAAAGGCAGTTTTGATATTGACGAAAAGATTCAGGTCTATGCCGAATACAAAGACAGCGCATGCGAAACGCCTAAGTATCAGCTCTGCGCGATAAGCCCTCTGCCCGTCAAAGCCGGAGAGAGCGCAAAGGCGGAGATTTCAATAGACCGCTTCTGGATAAAGGCAGTCACCGATGAGGGAATCAGAAAGGAACCCGACGGCGAAATCATCCTTCATATAGGCTCATCTCAGCCCGATGAACTCAGCAGAAAACTCGGCGCGAGCGAAACAATATCGATAAAAATTCAATAAAGAGGTATAATTATGGACAGAAAAGATTTAGCTGCCGAATTAAAAAAGAGCTCAAACTGCTGCCAGGCGGTTCTGCTTGCGTTCGGTATGGAGACGGGACTGGATAACGATACTCTCTACAAAATCGGCGCCGCCTTCGGCTCGGGTATGGGCAATACGGAAGGCAATTGCGGAGCGCTCGTAGGCGCCGAAGCGGTACTCGGGCTGATGAAATATCAATATAAGGGAATGCACTCCGAAGCGTCGGCTCTCTATGATGAATTCAAACACTTGTGCGGCTCGACAATCTGCAAGGAACTTAAAGGGACAGAAACCGGCGCCCCCCTCTGCTCCTGCGAAAACTGCGTAAGAAACGCTGTCGCCGCCCTCGAAAGCGTTACTGGCGAGATATATTGAGGAAATCGGTATTCGAACCGGAATTTTACCATATAAATCAGGAGTTGATTTTATGAAAAGAACGATCTCATTAATTATTTGCTTTATCATTGCCTTTGGTAGTATTGCCATAGGCATTAACTCGTTGACTGCCGGTGCATATAGCAGCTGGCAGGAGGCTTATGCTGCAAAACTGAGACAAGAAATAAAGGAAAATAAAAACAAAAATTACGTTGATGCAACGCCTTGCTTTTCGTTAATATATGTTGATAATAACGATACACCCGAGCTTGTGATTTCTGCTAAAAATGCAATACATGCCGGATCTGCAAGTCTTTATACATTCAATAATGGAAAAACAGTTGATTTAGGCAATTACGGCAGTTATTGCGAGTTTTCTTATTTAGAAAAGGAAGGATATATATATGAATATTTCTCGGGAGGTGGTGGAATAGTTGATGTTAGAATATACAAAATGAATAATAGCACTGTAAGTGAAGTAATAAGATTTTCTGACAATGAAGCAATGGGCGGAGATATCGATTTTACTCATTATATAAACGACGAATTAGTAACAGAAGAAGAATACTATAAACAACTCAACGAATGGGAAAACAAGAATTGGAAATCATCAGGATTTGATTACGAACTGACCGAGGCAAATATTAATAAGGTTTTCAAAACATCCGAAAGCACGACCTCAACGACAATCATTTCTGATTTAACTGCAACACAGCAAAAAGAACTGGAAAAGTTTCTTATTGGATTCTATCCCCCATATTTCCCGACAGAATGCTTTCAATACGATTACTCCACAGTTTCTAAGCCCACAATTATGTCACATCTTTTAAGCTACGGTTTATTTGAAAACTTCTATCCCGGAAATTCAGAATATAGAAATTATAATAATATAGATGAAGCAGTAGGCCCTGATCCAAAAGGAATTTTTAAGTTTTATGGCGAAAACAGTTATGATAAAAGCAACGCCAGTCAAGTAGATTGGGTTTTAAAGAATATTTTTAATTGTTCAGACGCAAACATAAAAACAATGATAGAATATGGTAGTAAAGCTGCTGACAATTATAAATATCCATCGTCTAATTTAAGCAATTTTGCATTTTATAAATACGGAAATTACTATTATTCCGAATGGAGTGGCGGCATCGGCGGGAACCTAAATGCGTATGCTAAAATCAATTCTGTAACTAAAAAAAGGCTGAATTATCTAGTTTATTACTCAATAATAGTTTATGAATATGATGATCCTTTGAAAACACCGTTTAATACATATAATGCCTACGCTCAACTTCAATACAAAAAAATAGACGGCAAATATTATTGGTCGCTTTATAAAAATTCAAAGAACAAATTTTCTTTTATAGATATAAAAGAAACGAACACTAAAAAGGAGAAAAGTGACAAAGTATTCACTTTAGGTAGAGATAACTGGAAATTCAGAAACATAGATACTAATTTTACGTCAAGCAATTGGAATAAGTTATATGAATTTACATCGAATATTTGGTACGATAGGTATTATCTTCATGATGACGATTTAACAAAATTCAAATTTGCTCTTTCAGATTCGGATTTAGCAGCAGTTGAGAATGAACTTTATAACAAATGGGAGGGCTCTTGTTCCGGCATGTCTATAACTTCATTGCTGGCTTTTGAAGATTTTTCTGTAACAGACAAAATTAGAGGAAGCGCAAATGTTTTGCATGATATTCAAAAGAATGGCGATGACGATATTGTTGAATCATTTATCAATTATTACCATGTTCAGTGGGTAACATCAAACGTTTCGACCAATGTTTACAAGGGATTAGAAAACTTAATTAATGAGATTGATCTTGAAACGGATGATTTATTAAATGACCAAAAAAGCTTGAATAAATACCATTCTTATGTTCTTAAAAAGATGTTTGATTATGGAGAAACAAATAATCCGTATTATATTAGAATTTCAGGAAACGATTTTACACATGCGATAACCGGAATTGGTTCGGAACATGGTTCATACGAAGTTAATGGAACAACATATGACTCAAGAATTATAGTTTATGACAGCAGTTATGGAGATAAAAGCGAAAAATCTAATATTTATTTCAACTATGGAGATGGTTCTTTCTATATTGAGAATTATAGAGATGATGACCTGAACTTCTTATATCCGGTATTTAATGTTGATGATCTCTATACTGTCGATTATAGCGGCAACAGATCAAAGACATTTATTCCTGCGACACCAACATTTATTTATTCTGGCAAATCAGATGAATTAGCATATTCTGCCGGCGATAATAAACACTTAATTAATGAATCCCTGATCGACACAAAGAATAAACTATATTCAATTAGTATACCGGGAAATACAAAAGAAAATGTTTCTTCGTTTTTGTTTTTTACTCCAACGGCAAATGGATCACAAGTATTTGATCTTAATAAAAACACAGATTGTTCATTAAGTTATCATTCCGGGAAATCTTTCTTATCTTTAGAAACAGAAAAAGCCAAGGCAGTTGAATTTAATTCCGAAAACGAGATTAAAGCGAGCGGCTTGTCTGGAAAATACATTCTATCATCTACTTTTGATTCCGTTTACACTTGCTTGCCATGGCCTAGTGTTTATATAAATGGAGAAAAAGCAGACCAAATCTCAATGAAAAACGATAATAAACAAGGCATTATTATTGAATCAGACGGCCTTGGCAATGCGATTATTATTCTTAGAAATAAGGACACATCATCAAGCTACAAGCTAAAAGATACTGTTAATAAAGTGTTGATTTCTACTTCGAATGAAGATACTACAAAGCCTGTATTTCTCGCTGATATTGATAATGACGGAACATTTGAAACTGTAATCAACGTCGAAGAAGTAAAACAAGATAGCAACGCTATTCAATCAAACACCAAAGATAAAAAAACAGATAATAGCAAAAGATCCAACATCAGGCTCATAATCATTATATCTGCCATTGTTTTCGCACTTCTGATAGCTGCAATTATATTCATCATTCTTAAAAACAAGAAAAAACAAGCTCAAATTAACGAAGAAGATGTTATGAAAGTATCTTCAGAGCCCGAAGCAACTCAAGCAACCGCTCCACCGCCTATTTCAGAAGAGGCTGCTCCTCCCACGCCAAAGATTGAATATTCCTGTAAAGAAATGGGATTCGGTGGCAGATGCGGTCTCTGTAAGAATGAAATCGAAACGCTTTATCTTGTCACTGCGAAGAAGGAAGGTAAAGAACAGAAAGCTACTGTTTGCCGCACCTGCGCACAAAGAATCATCACAAAATTCAAAAAATCTAATACACCGCAAAGCTAAAAGCTCAGCAACCCTTTCCGTAGAGGAAAGGGTTGCTGATTTATATTCATATTTACTTCTCCTAATTGCCGAATGGGAAACTGCCGGGCGTCGGAATCGGACTTGATGCCATCTTTCCGTCGGAAAACGGGAACGGTCTTAATCCTTTCAGGCATTCGGTATACACTTTCTTTAAATCATATACCTTTACCTCATGATGCTCTATGCGCGGAATCTCGGGAGCATCAAATCCCTTGAACATCGCATAATCATCAATGTCAGCTATTTCGGAAATAATCGGATAGCATCTGTCATGCAGAATAAGAGCTTCTCCGCGCTCCTTGCTTAAATGCTGCAGTTCAGAAGTTGATATCAGACTGTGCTCGTGTCCGTTTTCATCAACAGTCTTGCCGCAAAGGTCTCTTATTTCCGTAAGAAGGGAGAGTTCCTTGGAAGCAAGAAAAACCCAGTTTACACAATTGCCTTTGATTGTATCGGCATCCACGTCATATCTGCTCTGAAGCTGATGGGCGCTCTGTGCAATCAGGAAGAATCGGATGTTTCTGCTTCGGGCCGCCGATATCATATTGGGCATATCAGGTATTTTGGGGACATTACAGAATTCGTCAAGCATAAAATTCACTCTGACAGGCAGCTTGCCGTTTTTTTCATTCTGAGCCTGTTCAATGAGCATCTCATAAACCTGCTTGATAAATACGGTAACGAGAAAATGAGTCGAAGTTTTTTCATCGGGAACAATTATATAAAATGCCGTCTTCTCATGGCCGAAATCCTTGGCGTTAAAAGAAGACTCAGAAAGTATTTCCGTCAGGTCTTTCTGGTTGACAAACTGAGTAAGCAATGCAAAAAGTGAAATCAGAACACTTCTGTATGTGTCCTGGGCACAATGTATTATACCGTTATAGTTAACTGCGCAGGCACAGGCGGGATTCATGTTGTCGACCAGATCCGAAATCATTCTTTTGACTTTCTCGTTGCATAAGCTTACAAAGCTTGTGGCATTGACCTCTGCCTTATCGTCGGCAGTCATAAGCAGAAGCATGGACGCCAAGCCGTATGCCTTGGCCGAATCAACCCAGAACGGGTCTTTTGATTTGCCTTCGTGACGCTCACCGAGTATCTGCATAAAATCAGAAAGAAGTGAGGTAGCCTGAGCTTCTTTTCCCTCTTTGAAAAGGTCATAGGGATAGTGAAACGGATTCCATGTTTCACCGTAACCGATTTTTCTGAAATTCAGCACTTTGACTTTATATCCGTTTGCCTGAGCCAGGCCCGATGTTCTCTCATATAATTCGCCCTTGGGATCTGTGACAACAAATGATTCGCCTGCTTTTATCATCATATTGACAGTCGGCATCACAAAAAGACGGGTTTTTTTAGAGCCTGTCGAACCGAATATAATAGTATGCGTATCACTGCCGTCAACCCAGGCATCTTTTCCGTCTGTAAGAATCGGCAGGCCGCACGTCTTATAATTCTCATCAGAAAGATTGATATGGGAAGAATTGCTCTTTATTTCTTCCACCGAAGCCCATCTTGCCTCCTGATTTCTGTCGGTAAATCTTCTGAAGCTGTTATATCTGTCATTACGCATATTGTCACCCCTTAAAAACCTATTACATTCCTGCGCTTTTCAAAATTGGCAATTATCCTCTTAACATAAGGGCTGTCGGGAGAGAAATCGGCCATGTTTTCCGAATTCAAAACAAAAGCATAACCTGATCTTACCGATAACGATGCATAGATAATATCGGAGCACAAGTGGTTAATTGAATTAAAGCCATCAAAGAACTTGCTTTTTCTCATAAGATCAATGCTTTCTTTCAAAAGATTCTGACCACTTTCATCTACAAAGAAATCATAACCGGCAAGCAATTCAACCGCATAATCAACGAGATCTTTAGTCTTGGGCAAATCAATTTTCAGCTTTTCAATTCGCAAATAAACCGATAATGTTGATTCAACCTCATCAATCTTTTTATTATCATCTTCATCAATATTCAGTATAACAAGCCAATCAACCGTGTTGGTTGCAAGATATTCCATAAAATCTGTGAAATTCCTGCTGCTGAGATGATCCACCCACTCGCTTATATCAATATATACTATTCCCTTGAATTCATTTCTGAATCCGGCGGCATTATTCAGATTATTAATAAATCTGTTTAACTCGGAAAAGTCTCTGTCCTCATTGCCGAAATAAGCGAGATGAAACTCAATATACTTATGCTCGCCGTAAAACTTCATCAGGTTCCCGGTTCCTATAAGATATCCCGCCAGAAGATGAAGAAGCTCTGATTTATTAATACCGCGCTTTGATACCCAAAGCAGATCCGGCAGGATATTTATGTTTCCTGCCTTAGATGTCTGCAGATTGTTTGAAAGAGTCTCCCATTTTTTTATCATCTTTTTGAATGAATCAAAGCCCTTGAGATCCATGATTTCATTATAAAATTCATTCATCATTATACCTCCCCTTTTTATATTTTTATTATACAACCGCAACGATCATAATTCAAGAGAGAACCTGAATCTGTTATAAAATCATTGATCATCATTCTTTTCTAAGGTTGCTCTGATTCCGATATTTATATATGCCTCATCGGGTAAGGCTTTTGCATCAATGCAGGGTTTATCTATCAGGAATATATGACTTCTCGAGAAAACATAGGTTCCTTTTTCGGGCGGGCTCCAGTATCTCCATAGGGATTCGCCTGCTTCGTCAGGAGAATAAACTACAGCCGGAAGTCCGCTCTCGCAATCAATTTCATCCGGGCAAATCAAACCGGGAGTTGCGCTTATTATATTATAATCAAGCAATTTACCCGAAAACGTATCTCCATCCACCGAAGGATTGTTTATAATCTTGCCGTCTGCCGATACGGTATTGAGAAATTCAATAAAACCTCCGGATGTCAGTGATGAAATCAGGTCAGAATCGTGTTTTTCCTCAGCTTCATGATAAACTTTCCAATACTCCGGAAGTGAAAGCATGGAAGAATTCATTCTTGCCGTAATCGCCTTCGCCTGGGCAAAGGTAACGTTGCAGATATATCCGTCTTTATTGCAAACGGCATTCGGCGCCTCTTCCTTCATCCACTCTTCATACTTCAGGAAATCTCTGCTGACCCATTTTCCTATGCTGTCGGCCCAAACGAACCGTGTCAGTTCGCCGACCAGCCGCTCAAGGTCGGGTGCAATCTTCTTTCTGGAAACCTGCTTATCCGTTCCGGAGACTTCAACATAATCATCATATATTTCAACGGTTGCGGTTTCAAAGACCTCGCAGACCGAATTTCTGATTTGTTCCCTGACCTTAATTCTCAGGCTTTCAGAAGAATTATTATTCCAGATAAGGTAAAACCTTTCTCTTATGACCGTCAAGGTATCGGTGCTGTATTCGCTGATTTTTGCTATCGTAAAATACAGGTTGTTTTCGGCATTTTCCTTTTGTGCCAAATCGGTTACCGTCCTGAGATAATCGCTCAGATTGTCATTTGAGAATATATCCGTCATCTTGAGAGTTGCAAACCCAAAACCCTTGAACCTTTTATAATCTCTCCGATACAGCCTGACAACGTCCTTTTCGCTCACAAGCTTTATCATAAGACTTTTATACCGTTCATAATCATCTTTCGGTCTGGATATTTCTTTCATGTAATCCATTACCAAGCGGTCGGTATCTGTCATCTTGTGCTCAACTCTGCATTCGGTATCCATGAGCATAGCGCCGTAAAGCAT
The DNA here is from genome assembly GCA_947165115.1 of uncultured Clostridia bacterium. Lineage (GTDB taxonomy): Bacteria > Bacillota > Clostridia > Oscillospirales > Acutalibacteraceae > CAG-177. The sequence goes on along the minus strand of CAMUZD010000038.1, from coordinate 1,546 downwards.
ACGCGAAAGCTCTTCATCAAAAGTCCGACCCATACCCGCGTATTTGCATGCAATAAGCGCCGAGCACGAACCTGCAAGCTCTATATTTACAGGATATGAAAACTCTTTGCCGGCAAGGGAATCGCTCAATTTGTGATGATCCGTTACGCAAACAACATATTTCTGCAGATCGGACTGATAATTCTGATCTGTAAAGACGAATCTTACTAGACCTGTTTTCAGCAGCTGAGGCAGATCAAAATCAGATTCATACAGAAGGCAATCTGCAGTATCCGTTCTGATAAGCTCCTCGATTTCCGCAGGCATATAATCACTCTGAATCAGCGGAAGATAAATACTGTCGCCGTTGTTTTCGGCAGAAAGCCTGAATGCTTCAAATAAAGAAGAAACAACCGTATCGCTGTCGGGATTCCTGTGCCCTGTTACAAAAACAATGCTTTTCCCTTCACGCACGGCATCGTTGAAAGTATCTTTGATGTTCTTGATATATGACTTGAATTCGGAATATGTCACAGCTCTCAACGAATTCCGATAAGATCTGATATTGATTTTACCCAGTTTTAAATAAAGATTCTCTTTTATTCTCAGGCATTCGGAAGAATCCGAGCCTTTGATTTTCTTAAACAGATCGCCCTCTGAAAAAAACCTGATATCATCATCCGAACCGGAAGCAAGCAGGCTGTCGGCTTCGGTAATCTCCTCTTCGTCAAGAAAAGAATTGGGAGGAGTGTCAAAGCAAAGACGAATCATTGTTTTTGGATTTCGTGCAGATACGGGAATTCCGAGATCAAGAGATATGGAATCAGAAGAAGTAACATATCCGCGAATGGCATAACATTCCCCTTCTTTGCATACGCTTGTATCAGGCGACCAGTATTTGATCAAACCGGTTTCTTTTGTTTTTTCGCGGACTGATACGGGGTGCCCGTTTTTCATATCAATATCTTCGGGTTTTATCCAGCCCGGCCTTCCGTAAACGATTTCTTCTTTTATGCCAGGCTCTGAAAGAAAGCCGTCCTCTCCGACAGCCGGATGATCTATATATTCACAATTGCTGATATATATTCTGTCAAGAAACTCCGTAAAAAATTTCGATTTCAGGCTCGCCAGAAGCTCGCTGTTCTTGTTCTTTACAGCTTCATCATATAATCTCCAGTAATCGGCGGGCGTCATTATATAAGCGCCGATTTCATCAGCTATTCTTCTGGCATCGGCATAGGAGATTTTGATAATATTGCCGAAATCATCCCATTCAATACCGATATTCAGTCCGGCAGCCGCTTCCGTTACATAACGCTCATTTTTCGAAGGATGCAATGAAACATATTTTTTCAAAGAATCCGAATAATACCAATTCACATTATCACCAAGTCTTCATTATAATAATCAGACACCACTCATTTCTGAATGGTGCCCTTAATCAAAAACAACTGATTATTTCATTGCCTCTTCGACTGCGACTGCGCAGGCGACAGTGGCGCCGACCATCGGGTTGTTGCCCATGCCGATAAGTCCCATCATTTCAACGTGTGCGGGAACTGATGAG
>CAMUZD010000037.1 GCA_947165115.1 uncultured Clostridia bacterium | reverse complement strand
AGGATATGCTAAACTCCTTGATAAAACAGGCGCGGAGTTTTACACATGCCACTGCACCGGCGCCGACAGATACGAATTAATGAAGCCTTATATGAAAAATCTCGCCTACCTCGCGGCAGGCGAAACGATTGAAATATAAGAAAACGGCTGTCACGATTTGTGACAGCCGTGTTTTATTATATTATTTAAGCTTGGAAAGGGCCCATTCGCCGATGTCTTCGTAGACGGTTTCGCGATCTACTTCGTTGAGGATCTCGTGGCGCATGCCGGGGTAGAGCTTGAGAGTTACATCGTAGCAGCCCTGAGCTCTGAGCTTGGATGCGACTTCCTTGGGTCCTTTGCCGTAAGCGCCAACGGGATCTTCCTCGCCTGCGGTGATAAGGAGCGGCAGGGTCTTGGGAACCTGCTCATACCAATCCTCAGCGGAGACAGTTTTAAGCAGAGTGAAGAGGTCTCTGTAACCGGTTGCGGAGAAAAGAAATCCGCAATAGGGATCGGCGATATATTTATCAACTATGGCATTATCATAGGTCAGCCAGTCAAATATCGTGCGGGCTGAGGGAATCTGTTTGAGATAGGTGCCGAAAGCAATCTTATTGATAAGTTCGCTCTTATGAAGGCTGCCCTTGGATTTTGCAATGATATTTGAGAGCATGATGCCTGCCGCGGCCGCGGGATTGGCGCCGCTGGTGCCGCAGATTATCGCGCCCTTGAGGCGGGGATCGGTGCCGTAACGGCGGATATATTCGCGGGCGATGAAAGAGCCCATGCTGTGGCCGTAATAAATCACGGGAACATCGGGAATTTCCTTTTCAATCATATCGGCAACAAGTCTGACATCCTCAACCAGAGAATTCCAGCCGTCCTTATCGCCGAAATAGCCGAGCTCGGAATCGTTTCTGACTGATTTGCCGTGGCCCTCATTATCGTGAAGGCAGACCGCAAAACCCTTTGCGCAGAGTCGGGAAGCGAATTCCTCATATCTCTCGCCGTGCTCCGCCATGCCGTGAGTCATCTGAAAGATGGCCTTGATTTCGCCGTCCGGCTGCCAGACGCGGACAAACAGATCCGCAAGGCCCGAGGTTGAATGAACGGTGTATTCTTTTCTGATGATTTCCATAGTAATACCTCTCCTGTTATATTAGTTTTGCTTTTCAACTATTTTATATTCATCATAGGGCGAGTAATAGGGACAGCTGAAATTCCCGCCCTGCATGAATTTATAAAGCTCGTCCTCATCGAGGTTGACGAGGCAGACATACATCTCGCTCTCGTCGTCATAATCATAATAGGCGCAGTTGTCGCAGATCATAACAAATCACTCTGCTCGGGGATGATGAGCTCATATTTGGTCTTGTCAACTCCCTGATCCTCAAGCTCGCGCAGAGCGGGTCCGAACAGCACTCCGAGAGCCCTGCCAGAGGGGAATATATCCAAAAGAGGTCTGAGAACGAAGGCGCGCTCCATCATCCTCGGATGCGGGAGAAAAAGCTCAAATGTTTCGCTCTTGTAATTCTCATAGATAAGCAGGTCGAGGTCAATCAGACGCGGGGCGTTGCGCTCCGTTCTGACTCTGCCCATAGCCGCTTCGATTCCGAGGCATCCGCCTAGGAGTGTATGCGGCGAAGCCGTTGTCTGCACAAGGACTACGGCATTATAGAATCTGCTCTGATCGGGATTGCCGACGGGATCGGTCTCATAGACCGCCGAACCCGCAACCACCTTTACATTCGGAAGCCGCGAAATCGCCCTGATTGCCATATTGATATTGCCGATGCGGTCGCCCATATTTGTTCCGATTCCTATTACTGCCTGGCTCATTTCATCATCTCCTTCTCATTTCCCGACAGTTATCTCAACTGCCGTGTATTCAAAATCGGCGTCTATCGGAGCCTCGGGTTTCTTGAGAAGCACCGTGACCGATTTCAATTCCTTAAACTGTGCAAAAAGGCCGTCTGCCACGCGCATAGCGGCTCTTTCGATAAGATCATCCCTCTGGGCGAGGAATATCTTTTTCGCCTCCTTGATAATTGCCGAATAGCTCACTGTATCGCTGAGCTTATCGGTAACACAGGGCTTGGTGAGATCGATAGTTGCAGTGATGTCGAGAATAAAATTCTGACCGTTAGCCTTCTCCTCGGGATTCACGCCGTGATAAGCGAAAACCTTAAGCCCTTTTACGATAATCTTATCCATTTCCTTCCCCCTTCATCGCTGATTCCGCGACCCGTCTGACTTCGACGGCCGCAGGCACATTGTGAACTCTTATTATATCGGCTCCGCCGAGAATCGCGGCTGTATTTGCGGCGCATGTCGCATAATCGGACTCTGCGGGGCTTCCTTCCCTTATAAACCTTTTTCTCGAAATTCCGATAAGAAGCGGATGGCCGGATATTTTGAGCTCTTCAAGATTTGCGAGGAGCTCATAGTTATCCTCTCTGCTCTTGCCGAATCCGAAGCCCGGGTCGAGCCAGAGATCTGACGGAGCTATGCCCGCTTTATCTGCTCCGGAAATACATTCTTCAAAGAATGAGCGCACGTGTTTTACGACGCCTTCGGGATAATCCGCCGAATCATCCGCACCGCAGGGATTATGCATAACTATATACTTCGCTTCCGCCGCTTTCACAAGGGCGGCGATTTCTTTATTGAATCTGCCGCTGACATCGTTGATTATTTCCGCTCCGTTTTCGAGAGCATAGCGCGCGCACTCCGTATAGAAAGTATCAACCGAAACGGGCACACTGACGGCGTTTTTCACCGCGGAGAGCACTTCTTTCAGCCTTACGAGCTCGTCTGCTTCGCTGAGACTTTCACTGCCGGGGCGCGTGGAATTACAGCCGATGTCTATTATATCCGCGCCCTGCTTCTGCATTTCCGCGGCGTGCTCTGCGGCGAGGTCGGGTGTAAAATACAGTCCGCCGTCCGAAAAGGAATCGGGCGTGTAGTTGAGAATTCCCATAATCAGGGTTTTCATCAGTTTCTGCCTCCGGTAAGAAGTGAGAGCGCTTCGGCTCTGGTTCTTGAATCGTTGCGCATAATTCCCCTGAGCGCCGAAGTCCTTGTCTGGGAGCCCGATGCTCTCGCTCCGCGCATCGTCATACAAAGATGCTCCGCCTCAATCACGACAGCCACTCCCATGGGATGAAGGCTCTCATCGAGAAAATCGGCAATCTGCATTGTAAGGCGCTCCTGGAGCTGAGGCCTTCTGGCAAAGGAATCGACTATTCTCGCAAGTTTCGAGAGACCGATTACCTTGCCGTCGGAAGGGATATAGGCGATATGAGCCTTGCCGATGAACGGGAGCAGATGATGCTCGCACATCGAGTAGAGAGGAATATCCCTGACTACTACCATCTCCTCGCTGCCCTCGTCAAAGAGTTTGAGGTGCCTCTTCGGATCGTCTTCAAGGCCGGAAAAGATTTCCTCATACATTCTCGCGACTCTCGCAGGAGTTTCGGCGAGACCGGGTCTGTCCGGATCCTCACCCACGGCCGACAGAATCTCCCTGACGGCTTTTTCTATTCTCTCTTTATCCAATGGTATCACCTGCTTTATTTGAAAATGAAGGTCAATGTGTAAAAGCTCTTATCCTCATAGTATCCGGTAAGGGAATTCGAAAGAGAGCTGCCTCTTGCGGATTTCACTCCCGAGAGGACTTTGTAAATCCTGCTGTCGGTTATAAGCTCCTTGAACGCGGTATCGTAGGATTCTTTATTTACAAAGCTTATCTGGATACATCTCTCGCCGGCATTGAACTGCTTGAGCATAAGGTCGCGGAGCTTCGTTTCATCATTTTTGCTGTAGCTTTCGAAACGCAGACCGTTCTTGACATAATAATTCTCATCGGTCGAAGTGCAGCCGGGATTATATGAAAAATCGCGGTGGTTGACGCCGATTGCCTCATCGGTGAGATTGAAATAGGTGTGAATACTCATAGCCGATGAATTCTTGCTGACGGGATCGTCCCAGGTCAGATCAAGATGATAGTAATTGCCGTTGATCTTCACGCTATTCCACATGTGGTCGCCGCCCTTGTTGCCCTCGGAATCGGCTTTTCCGCTGACGAGAGCGCTCTCTATGCCGACCTTGTCAAAGACGAACTTTGCGGCCTTGGAATAGCCCTCACACGCGGCTTTGCCGTTGATAAGCGCGCCGTAGGCGGAGGAATAATAGTATTCGTTATCCTTTAATTCATAGGTGCAGTTTGAAATAATATAATCGTGAATTTCAAGCTCGCAGCGGTATTCATCGCTGAGATCTGAGAGCGAGGCAATAATCAGATCACGCTTCTCTCTGATTTCTCTGTCCGCCTTCTCATATTCCTCCTTCGTCATGATATAATCGAAGGAGATATAGTTATTCCATAATTCACTCGTCAGGCGGCATTTGCGCCCGAGGAATATAAGATCGGGATTATCGTTGAGAAGAGCCCTGAAAACCTCATCAAGCTGTTTCTCTGTAAGGTCGGGAACTAGTATCCTCTCGGGCATATTGTAGATATCCGCGAGGATGAGGTTATATGCCTGCCTCTCTATCGGCGTCAGGTCAAAGAAATAGGTCTTGTATCTTGAGCCTGCCGACGATTCCTCGACATCCCCTATATAACGATTGATAATCGGAGCCTCTAAATCGGGGTAGTTGTTTTTCACCTGAAAAACTCCCACGGCCACTGCGACGAGGGCGAAAACAATCAGGAGCATTGCCGTTCTTTTTTTCATTTCGTATCCTCTCGGTTAAATCTGGTTGGGTTTGGATGCCGCAACGGTCTCTTTGACACCGGTAATGAATAAATCGTTGATATAACTGCGCATTTCGGTAAAGACAACTATCGTGATATCCGTATATAGCAGATTTGCAATGCGCGAATAAATCTTTTCGATATTGTCGATATTATCTTCATTTATTACGTTTTTGAGGACTTCTTCAAATGCCTTTGCACGGATTTCCTCAGACTGGACGTGATTGAAATTGGTATAGACAAGATACTTGTAGAGCGTGTCGCCCTTGATGACATTGCTGCCGCGCGGGAGGATAAGATTGAAGGAGCCCTTGTAGTTTATACTTTCTTTCAGCTCGACGGTGACGGAACCGAAATTATTCACCATCTGCTTGAAGGCCTCGGTATCCGAGCCGATATTATGCTCGATATCTATATCGCAATACTGCTCGAGCGCCTCCTCTAGCCCTTCAATTCCGTATAGATAAAAGATATTGCCTATGGATTTGTATTCGCCGCGGTATTCTATGCTCTCATCGACCGACGGGGAATAGATTATATATTTTCCCTTGGGCATGATAATTCTCGTCACCCAGAGGAACTGCAGATCGTTTGAAACGGAATCCTTGCACCAGAAGAGGAAGCATCTGTCCGATTTCTCGGCGGGCGCGGTCTCTTCCTCGGCCCCCGCTGTAACTCCCGGATCACCGCCGAGAGCCGTCCTCAGATCAAAATCACTGTTGCTGAGCACTGCGAAAAACGAGACGAACACCAGCAGAATCAGAGCGAGCGCTACGATTATTGTTATTCTTTTTTTATTTGAATTCTTTGATTTTCTCTGTGTTCTGAAGGTGACGTTTTTACTCATTTTCAATCACAACTCATATATGTAATCGCCGTTTCTTCGGCGTCAAGATAAATAACTCTGCCGCTGACCTGCTGACCTGTCAGCGAAATGAAGCCCTCGTTGGGCAAGGCGTATGCTATGGGATGACTGTTTCTGTTTGCGACGGTGATAATTCTCTCACCCCTGCCGCGCCTCTCATAGCAGACGCAACCGAGAACGGATGAAATCGGGATGAATTCGCCGTCTTTGAGAGCGGGATGCTCTCTGCGGATTCTGCCGAGGCGGCGGTAATGCGAGAGAAGTTCCTCATTCTCTCTGCCGTAAGGGAAACAGCCTCTGTTGAAGGGATCGACTCCCCCGTCGGCTCCGGCCTCGTCGCCGTAATAGACGCAGGGCACGCCGGGAAGGGTGAACTGCATTGATGAAATCATTTTAAGAAGGCGTATTCCCCTCTCGCGCTCCTCGTCATCAAGGCCGCCTTTATAGCGGTGAATCGGATTGCTCTCATAGCAGTCGAGAGTGCCGAGGCGGTTAAGCACGCGGCAGGTATCGTGAGTGCCGACATGATTCATAAGGCAGTCGACAACGCACTTGGGATAGTTCTCACAGATTTCCGCAATCTTATCGTTGAAGCCCTCGGCGGTGCCGGTAATGCCGAATCTTATAAGAACTTCGGCAAAGGGATAATTCATAACCGAATCAAGCTGTTTACCGGTCAGATACCGTCTTCTGATGCCGTAGCTGATTTTATTTGAGGCATCCTCCCAGACTTCACCGATGATTATTGCGTCTTTATCTTCGCTCTTGACATAACTGCGCAGAGCATCGAGAAATTTATCGGGAAGCTCATCCGCGACATCGAGACGCCATCCGCCCGCTCCGAGCGCCTGCCATTTTCTGAGAATGCCGCCGATATATTCAATATAGCTGTCATTTGTTTCTTCGATTTCGGGAAGTATATCCACTCCCCACCAGCTGTCATATTCATCTGGCCATTCGCCGAATTTATACCAGCCGTAATAAGGAGATTTTTTGCTGTTATAGGCTCCGCCTTTACCGTAGCGTCCCTGTTTATTAAAATACCTGCTGTCGCTGCCGGTGTGGCTGAATACGCCGTCGAGTATTATCTTTATGCCGCGGGATTCGGCTTCTTTGCACAGAGCAGAAAAATCCTCTTCCGTCCCGAGAAGCGGATCGGGCTTCTCATAATCGGCGGTGTCGTATCGGTGATTTGAATGCGCTTCAAATATCGGATTGAGATAGATATATCCGACACCGAGCGATGATAGATAATCGAGACGGCTCTTTATACCCTCGAAATCTCCCTGAAAGAAATCATACTGGGTGATTCTTCCGTCTTTATCGGGTTTCCAGCGAGGCTCCGCGCCCCAGTCATCCCTGATGATTCTGTCGGCAAAAGGATTCTCCTTTTTATTGCCCGAGAAGCAGAATCTGTCGGGAAAAATCTGATAAATAACCGAACCTTTTATTTCATCGGGAGTTGTGAAATCCTTGTCATACACGGTCAGCTGGAATTCTCCGCCGCCCGCGGCGATTCTGCCGGTCGAATTATCATAGCAGGTAATCGGAATCTCGCCGTAGCCGGTCATAAGCAGGAACGAGTAGAAATACAGGCCGGGCTCGGCGGGAGTGAAGCTGCCGCGCCACCAGATTTCGCCGTTTTCCTGAGTATATTCATAATGCATCGGATATGAGAAGCATTCATCGTCACGGTGAACGATAATCTTTGCCCATTCGCAGTAAAAGCCTGCGGGAAGAATTATTCTCAGCGTGACTTCCGTGCCGTCCTTGACGGCGCCGAAAGGCGATTTATGCCAGCTCAGCCGTGAATTGAAAGGGATAAAATCCATGCTCGGGTTTCCTCCGGAAAGATTTGAATTGCCGCGGGCAGTTCCGTGATTCCGATTATCATCTCGGTCAGGAAAAACCCGATATAGATGAGGGCGAGAATACAAACGACAATCGCCGCGATTATCGCTATTCTCTTGCCGAGCATCATACCGTCATTGCCCTTGAGCCCGAAATGAGAAGTATAATCCGTTATACTCTCTCGCTGGGAGGGCTTGAGCGCTTTTTTGTAACCGTTCTTTTTCATAGATTTCCTTACAGTTAAAATAGTTGTGTGCCGGTGAATCCGACAAAGCCCAGGGAAATCATCGCAACGTAGAAGAACATTGCCGGAGTCCCCTTGAATATCGGCGGGATGTATTTATTCTTTTCAATAACTCTTGCACCGCTGCCGATAAGCGCGGCGGCAAGCACAAACGCAAATCCCGCTCCGAGGCCCGAGCCGATGCAGTCAAAGAGCGAATAGGCCGCGGAATCGTTGATATAGGGCACGGCAAAAACGAGCGTATTGAGCGCCGCTATGCCGAGAATGCCGATAATCTCCTTATCCTTGACTATCAGATTCGCTATAAAAGCGACCGCAATATATACGCTCGCGAGCACTGCTCCGTAGAGAAGCGCCTTGGCGGCGTAGGATTCAACAGAGGCAGTGCGCGAAGCAATCAGATTGCAGAGAATACTCGTTACGGTCGAAAAGCCCGAAATCATAACAGACAGTTTAACAAAGGTATTCGGGCGTGGAGATATGCGCATTGCCTCGCTCATACCGAGGCCCGATGTCATGACAAGATTCTGCACGAATACGGTGTAAAGAGCAGTAATCAATAATCCTGAAATCATTTTCATTGCTCATCACCTCCGTCTTCATAACCGTTGAGGCTTCTTAAGAATTCGTCGGTGGAAGATAGAATGCTGTCAATATCATCATAATCGGCGATTATCATATCGATAGTCTCGGGAGCTTCACTCTGTTCAATGCCGAGATCTATTTCCTCAGGCTGCTCGGGGGCTTCGGTCTCTGAGGATACGTTTCTGCTCCTTCTGTTAAGACTTATCAGCGCCTTGATTATAGCCGCAAGGAATCCGAGCAGGACCAGACATCCGAACGGCATAGACATAGTGCTCATTGTAAACTTCATATCGAGCGTATAACCGCCGACAGTCCCTTTGCCGATGATTTCGCGGATTGTTCCGCATATGACGGCAACAAGCGCGGTGCCGAATGCGGCGGAAAGAGCGTCCGCAAGAGCTGAACCGACACTGTGCTTAACCGAATAAGTCTCGCAGTGAACCGCCGTAACCGAATTGACGGCTATAAGCGGAATTATAATTCTCATACCTAGAGTAACTTCAATCAGAGTGCGGGTTTCAATATACCATAACACGGGATAAATAATCGCGAGTCCTATGACAAGATAGAGAGCGATTCTCACGTAGCGGGGAATCTTCTTGAAAAACAAGCTGGCGAGAGTGCAGGTAACAATCAGGTCTGCAGCAATCATAACCGCTATGAAAAGCGAATCCTTCAAAGTGGATGTGCCCGCAATAATGGAGCAGAGTCCTACGCACTGAAACAGCACCGGATTCTCGGTTATTGCCTCTCTGAAAGAAAAGCGTTTATTCTCATCCATCGGCTGCCACCTCCCTGCCTTTATTTATGCGGGGAGTAATGAAAGCCATTACACGCCTTGTCAATATATCAAGCAGAGGGCTGAATGCGTTCGCGAGCAGAACCGCGAAACATACCGGTTCCTCAAATACGCCGAGTTTTCTCATTGACATGCAGATCATACCGCAGAAAACGCCGTAAACCAACTTATCTCTCTTTGAAGCGGGAAGGGTTGAATAATCCGTAAGGAGGAACACTGCCGCAAACATAAGTGAACCTGAGGAGAGTTCCATAATCACGGATGAAATACGGCTGCCGTTTGAGCGCGGAAGCAGAAGGGCAAAGAGTATGCATGCGCCGAGGAAGCCGGCGGTCGCGAGCAGGGCCTCACGCCTGCGAAAGAGCAGGAATATGATACACGCAAGGAATACAACGATACAGCCGGTGCCCATGGTGCCGCAGATATTGCCGGTTATTATATCAAGGATATTCGCGCCGTTCATTCGCATCGAGCCGCCGTGCATAAGCGTCGAACCGAGCGAAACGCCGGTCATAAAAGGTCTGCCCGGGGTGTAGCTGAATATCTCATCCCTGAAGCAGGCCGCCATAAATGCGAAACCTGCCGCGGCGGGAACAAACGGGACCTTCATTCCTCC
>CAMUZD010000036.1 GCA_947165115.1 uncultured Clostridia bacterium | reverse complement strand
GTACGTATCGATTATACACAACATTCCTCTTGCTCCTACTCTCCGAATAAAAGATCCCACAACCGATGAAAGAATCGATTTTGTAGGCGGCATACGCGGCCTGAGAGAGCTCGAAATGCGAACCAAAACAGATATGAATATGGCGTTTGCCATGTATCCGACTACTCTTGATGAGCTTATGAATATCGCAGATGCTGGCGAGATAATGCCTCCGAAGTCAACATGGTTCGAGCCTAAACTGCTCAGCGGATTATTCATTCATAAACTATCATAAAGCAGAACCCGCACGGTTTCAAAGCCATGCGGGTTTTATCAATTATTTCTTATTGCCGAAGATGCCTCTCAGAATGGAGTTCGTTCCCGATCTCATAACCGAGCTGAGAGCGTTCGTAGCCGCGCGCTTGGCAATTGTCTTTCCGCTGGTGGTCTTGCCGCCAAGAACCGAATTAATAGCATTGGTGCTGACGCTTCTTGCAACGGATGAAGCCGCATTTGAAACCGCTCTTTGAGCTGCCTTTGAAACTGCATCCTTCTTTTTGTTTGCCTCTTTTTCGGCTTTTGCGGCCGCTTTCTCTGCTTCTTTTGCAGCCCTTGCCTCTTCTTTTTCTTTTTTAGCCGCTTCCTTTTCCGCCTTTTCAGCATCCTTGGCAGCCTGCTGCTCCGCTTTGATTCTTGCTTCTTCCTCAGCCTGAGCTGCAGCCTCTTCCTCAAGCTTTTCTCTTGCCTTCTGAATTATTTCAAAGGCCGATTCTCTGTCAACATTTTCGCGATATTTAAGTTCAAATTCGTCAGCCGAAATCAACGAGCATACCTTTGAACTGTCTGCAGGTCCCATAAGGCTCTGAGGAGGAAGTATCTTTGCTTTTTCAACTATTGTGGGAATTCCATCTTCATCAAGGAAACTGACAAGTGCTTCGCCGGTTCCGATTTCTTTAAGTGCTTCTTCGGAATCAAACGCAGGATTAGCGCGGAATGACTGAGCTGCAGCTCTTATTGCCTTCATTTCAGCCGGAGTATATGCTCTGAGGCCGTGCTGAATTCTGTTGGAGAGCTGAGCCAGAACCTCATCGGGAATATCTGATGGAGACTGAGTAACAAAATATATACCTACGCCTTTGGAGCGGATGAGTTTTACAACCTGGACAATCTTCTGGACCATTGCCTTAGGCGCATCAGCGAAAAGCAGATGAGCTTCATCAAAGAAGAATATCATTCTGGGTTTATCAAGGTCGCCAACCTCAGGAAGCTTTTCAAACAGTTCTGTTATCATCCAGAGAAGGAAAGTTGCATAAACAGTCGGGCTCTGAATAAGCCTGTTGCTCGAAAGAATATTAATATATCCACTGCCGTCAAAATCTGTGCGCATCCAGTCTCTTATATCAAGATCGGGCTCGCCGAAGAAAATATTTCCGCCTTCATCCTCAAATTTGAGAAGCGCTCTCTGAATAGCGCCTATGCTCTGAGAAGTAACATTGCCGTATTCAAGGGTATATTCCTGCCTGTTGTCACCAACATACTGAAGCATGGCTCTGAGATCCTTAAGATCAAGAAGGAGCAGACCGTTATCATCAGCAGCTTTGAAAACTATATTGAGAACGCCCTCCTGAACATCGGTAAGAGAAAGTAGTCTCGAGAGCAAGGTCGGTCCCATATCGGAAATGGTTACTCTGACAGGATGACCGTTTTCGCCGAATATATCCCAGAATCTGGCAGGATACGATTTATAAGTGAAGTTATCTATGCCGAAGTAAGTAATGCGTTTCTGCATATTTTCGTTATCCGCGCCGGGTTCGCACATACCGCTGAGGTCGCCTTTGACATCACTGAAAAATACGGGAACTCCCATATCAGAAAAGGACTCAGCCATAACCTTCATTGTTATGGTTTTGCCAGTGCCTGTTGCGCCGGCAATCAGACCGTGCCTGTTTGCCATTTTGGGAATAATATAAAGCTCTTTGTCGGATTTCGCCATCCAGATTTTGCCGTCTTTTAACATTGAATACATCCTCCCGATTATATTTTCAGTTTAATAATATCATATTGTATTGAATTTAACAATACCAAATATAATTTTTATTGACTGAAATATCAATATATGGTATATTTATAGTCGACAACATCAAGATATGACAAACGGAGTGATTAAATGTCCGAGCCTCAATTCATGCTGAATAATCTTGAAATCATCAATTCTTCATTGAGGATTGATGCGGTCGCTCTGTATAATTCAGCCGATATCACACCCAAAGTCCGAGTCGTTTTCAGGCGCGGAAACGATATAAGAAGGCTGCCGCTTATATTGCGTAATTCATTCAGAAAAACCGGCAGTGAAGAGATATTTGCCATTTATTCATTTACTTATAATTTGGATTATATATTTACCGAAAAAGAATCGTTAGAAAATACTGGAATATCTTTTGAACTTGATTGCGGAGGAAATGACTATCCGGACTTCGAATACAGCTTATCCAGAAACTTTGCCGACAGATTCCCCGGTGACTCATTTGTCAGATCAAGACTTGCCGGAAATAAATTTGACGGCGCGTTGTATTATTCATCTGAAAAGCCGAGGCCGGATTATAACGGAGAATTCATTTATAATATCAACTCAAAAAGCAATGGATTTATCATAATAAAAGAAAAGAATCCGGAATATAATAAAAACTCATTTTTCCACTCTATATATAATGCTCTTCAGGTTACTGTAACTCTGCTATTTTCAATCATACTTCTGCCTTTTATGGTAATAGACGGAATTCTTGCTGCTCTCGATCTCGTTCCGAGACGCAAAGCTCCGTTGACCGAAGGCTTCATAAGCAATGTATCCGGTCAGATAAAAGCAAATATTGCGAACTTTATCAAAAACAGCATCAAAGATAAAACTGTCGCAATGAAAATAATCCAGTTCCGAGACGAACACTACAGACGTTATTATAATAAGCTCTGCAAACGACCGGTAAAGCAGAATCAGATAGCTTTCATTTCGGGCAGGCGCGATGAACTCGGCGGAAACGAAAAATATGTTTATGACCTGATTAAAGACCGAAAAGATATTGATTTTAAGTTTCTTTTCAGCACTCAACTTGACAGATTTACAAAAAGCGGCAAAAAGAAAGAATTCTACAATCTTTATGCTACTTCAAAAGTTGTTATCGTAGACGATTATTACAATCTGCTTAACACAGTCGAAAAGCGAAAAGATGTTAAGCTGTTTCAGCTGTGGCATGCATGCGGAGCATTCAAAACTTTCGGCTTTTCAAGACTCGGAAAACCCGACAGTCCGAAGCAGGCTTCACCCAATCACAGAATGTATGATTTTGCTACCGTCAGCTCAAAATCTATCGTAAAATACTATGCGGAAGGTTTCGGAATAAGCGATTCAAACGTGCTCCCGACCGGTATTCCGAGAACGGATATATTCTTTGATAAAGAATATGCTGATAATTTCAGAAAAGGTTTCTATGAAAAATATCCGCAGTTAAAGAATAAAAAGATTATTCTCTTTGCGCCGACATTCAGAGGAGCAGGTCAAAAAAGCGCTTACTATCCCCTCTCAGCTTTTAATCCGAATTCATTTGCAGAAAAACTCGGCGATGATTATTGCGTTCTGATAAAACTGCATCCGTTCTGCCTTGAGAGATATGAGATTGATGAAAAATATAAAGACAGAATAATCGACTTTACCGATGAAGATGAGCTGAACGATCTGCTGTTTATCACAGATCTTCTGATCACAGATTATTCCAGCTGTGTTTTTGAAGCATCGCTTTTGAATATTCCGATGGTCTTTTATGCTTTTGATTTGTATCAATATATTTCAGACAGAGATTTTTATTCGAATTTCATTTCTTTTGTTCCGGGCAAAATCGTCTTCACTCAGCACGAACTTGAAAAAGCAATAGAATCCGAAGATTTTGAAACAGAAAAAGTCCTGCCATTCAAGGAGAAGTATTTCAGCGAAACAGACGGAAAAGCTTCTCAGAGAGTTGCGAACGCAATTATAAAAGCACTTGAATCATAAATTAACGGCTTGCTTAAAGCAAGCCGTTATTTTTATCTGTATTTTTTCAGAACTTCCCACGCTTCGGGAGCGTCGGTGTCAAAATCGATGAGATCGGCCTCTATTGATATATGCTCGACGCCGGCCTTCATCATCGGAATAAAGAAGTCATCCTGATTGAATTCATCGCCTTTTTTAGGATAGATTCTCTTTTTATCAAGAGAAGGATCGGGAAAAGGATTTGATGTATGTCCGTGCCAGAGATATTTACCGTAATCGGCTAAATCTTCAAGCGGATCATCAGAGCACATCATATGTTTCAAATCTGCAAGAACACCGATATAATTGCTGCCAACCTTTTCGGCAATCGCGATTGCCTGAGGAACTGTATTTATAACATTGCATTCCTCAGGTCTCAAAGGCTCGATAACAACCCGGATATCATATTTTTCACAAAGATGAGCAACTTTGTTCTTCAGAAAATCTGCAATCTGTTCTCTGGTTTCTTCAAGCGTCAAGCCGTCCTCGGGTTTCATTTTTCTGGCTCCGGATGAACCGAAAACCATATATTTCATTCCCAAATAATCGGCTTTTGAAAAGAGACGCTCAAGATATTCATCTATCGCAGCATCATCTTTCTCCTTACCTACAATTCTTTGTCCTATAAAGACGCATCCGGCAAAAACGGGAATCCCGATATTTTTGAATTTGTCGAGAGTTTCTTTATCCATATCGGCTACGGCTACGCAGTTTGTCTCAATGTAATCATAGCCGTATTTTTTTGCCTTCACTGCATCATCATATCTGTAGCTGACGCATACTCCGATTTTCATTTCTTTTCCCTTACTTTCTTTAACATTTCCGCTGCCGATTTAAGCTGCAGCTCAGTTACGGAATTACCGGCCGTAATTCTTGCTAGCTCTTCTGCACGACCATTATCATCGAGTTCTGTAACTTTAGTATAAGTAACGCCTTTTTTGAATTCTTTGCTTATTTTAAGATGGCAGTCAGCCTGCGCTGCAATACGTGCAAGATGAGTAACGCAGATAACCTGCCTGCCCTCAGAAACCGAATAAAGCTTCAATGCAATTTTCTCGGCAGCAGAACCGCTGACACCTGTATCAATTTCATCAAAAATCAACGTATCGGTAATATCCTTTGATGTAAGAACATTCTTGATAGCAAGCATTATCCTGGATAATTCCCCGCCTGACGCTACTTTAGAAATCGGTTTCGGAGCCTGACCCGGATTGGTGCTTATCAGGAATTCGATATTCTCAGCACCTTTTGCCGAAAGTGGAACCGGCTTGATATCAACCTTGAAATCCACATAAGGCATATCAAGATATTTCAATTGAGCTGTTACGTTTTTCTCAAATTTTGCAGAAGCATCGGTCCTAGACTTTGTTAGCTTCTTCGAAAGAGTCTTGACTTTATCGGAGTTTTCAAACAATTGGGTTTCAAGAGCTTTTATTCTGTCATCGCAGTTTCCGATTTCATCGCGTTCTTTAATACAATTATCATAAAAAGCAAGTATTTCTTCTTCATTCTTGCCGTATTTCATTGAAAGACGGTAAATCTCATCAAGCCGATCATTGATATCTTTAAGTCGCTCGGGTGAATACGTAAATCTCTCCGAAAGTGATTTGACTGCAGAAGTGATTTCCATCAGATCAAAAGACATGGATTTCAACTGCTTTGACGGTTCAACCGCTTCGTCATAATATCCGGCGGCAGTTTCAAGATCTTTAGCACAGTCGGCAAGCGATTCGGAAATTCCGCCGTCTGAGCCCAATGATGAATAAGTCTTATCAAGCAGTTTCTGAACCTTCACGCTGTTTTCGAGCAGATTCTTTTCCTTATTCAGTTCATCGATTTCGCCAATACGGATGCCCGACTTTTCAATTTCAGCAATCACGAAATTAAGATAATCGAGTCTTGATGCGTTACTATCTCGTTTATCATATAGTGAATCGAGTTCGTGCTTAACTTTGATAAGGGAAGAAAAAGCAGATTTATAATCTCCAAGCAATTTCGAATTCTCCGCCAAAGCATCAATGAAACCGCAATGCTTATCGGGAGAAAGCAAAGCCTGGCTGTCATGCTGACCGTGAATATTAATCAGCGAAACACCGATTTCCTTCAGCTGAGAAACAGTTACCGGATAACCGTTCGCTTTGCATGAATTCTTACCTGTCAGCGAAATCACTCTTGAGATTGTCAAAGAACCGTCTTCCGTCTTTTCTTTATCATATTCATCGAGCAGAGCAGATACTTCGCTGTTGATACCTGTGAAAACAGCAGTTACCTTGGCGCTGTCTTTACCGTCCCTGACAAGATCTTTTGAAGTCCTTTCGCCGAGAATTGCATTTATTGAATCAATAATTATGGATTTACCGGCTCCCGTTTCTCCTGTAAGAACATTCAAACCGGAAGAGAACTCAATCTCCGCTTTTTCTATTACGGCTATATTTTCAATCTTTAAGCCATATAACATAGAATACTCCGTTATCCAATCATTTTATTGATTTCTGCTTTTATCGTTTCAGCCGTATCAATATTACGGCAGAGAACAAAGATGGTATCATCGCCTGCCAAAGTTCCGACTACGCCTTCAAAATCCATGTTGTCAAGCGCAGCGCAGGCAGCATTTGCCATGCCGGTATAACACTTGACGACAAGCATATTGCCGGCTGAATCAGAAGAAATGACGCTGTGTGAAAATACGCTGTTGAATTTGCCGCTGATTTCGGTGTTATCAGATTTATCGACAGTATAGCAGGAACGTCCGTATTTATCGGGCTTTTTGATTAATCTCAGATCCTTGATATCTCTGGAAATGGTTGCCTGAGTAGTTTCAAAGCCCTCTTCATTGAGCTTTTCCATAAGTTCGGTCTGAGTAAAAATGCTGTTTGTTTCAATAATCCGCAGTATAACTTCGTGTCTCTTCTTTTTCATAATCAATCACATCCTGTCCTCAATTTTTTCATAAACTTTATTGATAAAGTTATCATTTTTGATTCTGATGAAATCAGCGGTGAAATCCGCTCTTGAAATCTCAATCCTGCTGTCACCGTCAAATGAACGGGGTTCATTGCCGTCATTGGAATAGAACAGAGTCTCACCCTCGGCAGATTTAACCGATATACAGTCATCGGGTTTGAAAATAATCGATCTGTTGAATAAAGTGTGCGGGCAGACAGGAGTAAACAGAATACTCTCCAGGCCCGGATCAACAACCGGACCGCCGGCAGAAAGAGAATAAGCTGTTGACCCCGTCGGAGTAGCTAAAATTACTCCGTCGCATACATAGTCATATATCAATTCATCATTGAGATAAATATGAACATTTGACATTCTCTGCTTATGGTTATTGGTTACATAACAATCATTCAAAGCAAAGTCGCAGACCTTATCGTCACCGGAATAAACAGTCGTTTTAAGCATAAGCCTTTTGTCGATTGTATATTTACCTTCAATAAGGCAGTTAAGTTTATCGAGCTCGTTATTTTCAAGCCCTGCCATATAAGCTAGCCTTCCGGCGTTGATACCGAGAATAGGCTTTGAATGCTTTACAGCCTCTTTTGCCGCATGAATTATTGCTCCGTCGCCGCCAACTGCTATAACCGCATCGGAGGCGGAGATTATATCATCGGATTTGCCGTAATTCAGATATTCAGATATGCTTTCATTTTTCAACTCTTCCGATGTGTAACATTCGGCACCCATTGAATGGAGAACCGAGCAAATTTCGGCAGTTATATCTTTTGCCTTTACTCTTGTAAGATTGGGAATTATCGTTACTTTCATTTAATCACCTCATTTATCAAGAGCAATATGAGATTTTTCTGCAAGTTCACGTGCAGAAAAGCCTTCAAAAAAAGATGGCGTATCTGATTTCATAATAAACATCAAATATTCAATATTTCCCTCCGGGCCTTTTACCGGAGAATAATCGGCTCCGAGCAAATCAAATCCGCTTTCAACTGCAAATGCGGTGATATCTTCGATAACGGAAATATGAACATTTATATCTTTGACTACTCCCTTTTTGCCGATATTCTCTCTTCCTGCTTCAAACTGCGGCTTAATCAGACAAACTGCTTTGCCGTTGTCTTTAAGCAGTTCTCTCATTACGGGCAGTATTTTTTTGAGCGATATAAAAGAAACGTCAACACTTGCAAAATCAATAGTTTCAGGAATCTGCTCTTTAGTAACATATCTGAAATTGGTTCGTTCAAGATTTACTACGCGAGGATCTGTCCTGAGTTTCCAGGCAAGCTGACCGTAGCCGACATCAATGGAATAGACTTTAACAGCTCCGTTTTGAAGCATGCAATCAGTGAAACCGCCGGTAGATGCGCCGATATCCATGCAGATGCAATCACTAAGACTGATTGGAAAAGACTTCATCGCCTTTTCAAGCTTAAGCCCGCCGCGGCTGACATATGGTATTCCGGCACCTCTGACTTCTATGACATCATCGGGTTTAATCTGAGCTCCGCCTTTAAGCTCCTTTTTATCATTTACATACACACTGCCGGACATTATAAGAGCCTTCGCTTTTTCTCTGGATTCGGCGAAGCCGCGTTCAAAGACCGCAGTATCAAGCCGGAGTTTATCGTTCATCATTGAACTCCTTAATTATTAATTCAGCCATGGATTCACTGTCAAATCTATACTTTTTCATAAGTGAATTGACACTTGCGTGCGGGACAAAACCGTTGTCTACAGCGTAATGAATGAATCTGCCTTTAAAACCGTTTTCAATAAGTTCGGCGCCGAAAACTTCACCCGCTCCGCCGGTTTTAACTCCCTCTTCAAAGAAAACAACATTTTTGCTTTCATAAGCCGAAGAAAGAGCTTCATTGTCAAGAGGTTTAATTCTGAGTAGTTTTATAATTTTGACATTAATACCTTTATCAGCAAGTACCTGCTTGGCTACAAGCGCCTCAAAGAATAATCTGCCATAGGTAACAATAGCAGTGTCGGCTTCCGGATTTCCTATTGTTACCGAATCACCCGAAAACTCATAATCAAGCTGAGATTCGGGCAGTCTGCCCCTGGGATATCGGATAACAACTACATTGCTGTCTTTATATAGCGCCCTGTATAAACAGTTTGACAGTTCATTATATGATGCGGGAGAATACACTGTAAGATTTGGTATTGGCTGCATAAGCGGAACATCAAACATTCCCTGATGCGTTTCTCCGTCTTCGCCGACAAATCCTGCCCTGTCAACAGCAATAATCATTTTACGTCTCTGCAAAGCTCCATCGTGAATCAGCTGATCGATACATCTCTGAAAAAATGTGGAGTAAACCGCAAATACAGGTATCATACCGTTTTCTGCAAGGCCTGAGCAGAATGTCAATGCATGCTCTTCGGCAATACCTACATCAAAAGAACGTTTCGGATATTTCTTAAAGAATTCATCTAGACCGGTGCCAATTGACATAGCGGCAGTTACGGCGCAAATTCTTTTATCCTTTTCTGCAAATTCTTCAAGACATTTACAGAATTCATGAGAATAATCGGTCCCGTGAGAATCTGCTTCGCCTGTATCTACATTGAATTCTGAAATACCGTGAAATGTTTCGGGGGAATTCTCAGCAAAATCATATCCTCTGCCCTTAACTGTATTGACATGAAGCAGAACAGGACCGTTTACCATTTTAGCAGAATTCATTGCCTCGCAGAGAGTGGATATATCGTGGCCGTCAATCGGGCCAATATATCTGAATCCGAAATCCTCGAAGAAAGATGATTTATAAATCAAGGATTTCAGTTCCGTTTTAACTTTAAAAAGAAAAGCGGAAAGGTATTTTCCGATAAACGGTATATAATTGAGTGCCTTCTCGGTT
>CAMUZD010000035.1 GCA_947165115.1 uncultured Clostridia bacterium | reverse complement strand
CCCGGAGCAGTTGAAATTTCGGCGCTCGACGGCAGGGGGCTCGACGACCTTCTCAACGCGATTGCAAAGGCACTGCCGCCTTCGAGGGCGAGAGTAAAAATGCTCATTCCCTATACCGACGGCGCGGCGGCCGCGGCCCTTCGCAGGGACGGCGTCATCTCTGAGGAGGCCTACCGCGAGGACGGTCTTTATCTCGACATAACCGCCGATGTAGAAATTATTGACAAATACAGGGATTATTGTGTATAATAACTTATACCTTTTCTGCCCTCTCCTGGAACGGAGATGCAGTTACCCCTGCAGCGCGCCTTTATCCGTAATCAATTGCGGATGTGCACCGCAAATAATTTATAAGGAGATATTAAAATGTCAACTCTTCAGAAAATCGTATCAATTCTGCTTTGCCTTGCAGTTATGGCAGGCATATTCGCAACAGCCGCATCCGCGTTCACTCTACCCGGCATCCCCGAGACAGCAGTCCAGGCAGAGAAAACCGAGGAACCCGCCGATGACGAAACGATTCCCGATACCAAGCTGACTATCTTCGGCCTCTGGGAAGTAAGCCCCGCGATGGCAAACCTCCTCGACCGTTTCCCCGTCCTGCTCATCATCATGACCCCGTTCCTGATGTTCTATGAGATCCCCTATGTGGTCAAAGATATATTCACCAGAATGTTTGACAGAGACTGATATCCGCCGGATCATCCGCAGCCCTCTCAATGAGGGCTGTTTTTGTTTTTCATTTTCTATTATTGTTGACTTTTTAATTTATTTTTATTATAATTATTTTATGGAAATTTTTACTATAAAAGAGGATATTTTATCCAGAAACAACGAACGGGCAAAAGAAGTCCGCGCTCTGCTTGACGAAAAAGGCGTTTTTTATGTCAATCTGATGTCATCGCCGGGGGCGGGCAAGACCACCGTTCTTTCAAAGCTTATTCCGCGTTTATCGGATGATTTCAGAATAGGCGTCATTGAGGCGGACCTTGATTCCGATAAAGACGCTCTGACCGTCGAACGCGAAACGGGAGCAAAAGTAATTCAGATTCATACAGCCGGAGCCTGCCACATTACCTGTCAGATGTCTCTTGAGGCGCTTGAGGCGCTCGGGACCGACGGGCTTGATTTGATTTTCCTTGAGAATGTCGGCAATCTTGTCTGCCCCGCCGAATTCGACACGGGTTCGGATATGAATCTTGTGCTGCTGAGCGTTCCCGAGGGAGATGACAAGCCGCTCAAGTATCCGCTTATGTTTGAGATTGCGGATGCCGTTGCCGTCACTAAGCTTGATGTGGCGGAGATATTTGATTTCAGTTTCGACAATGCCGTCAAAAATATAAAAAAGCGCAATGAAAACGCGGAAATCTTTTTCACTTGCGCTGTTAACGGCAAGGGTATTGACGAACTTGAACAATATATAAGAAACAAAGCAGTCAAAAAAATCCGTAAGGATTAAATCAGAGAGGAGAACTGTATTATGGCTGACAAAAACGAGAGAATCTGTATCATCGGCGGAGGTCCTGCCGGTCTTTCCTGCGCAATGTATCTCGAAAAGAAGGGATACTCTGACTATGTAATTTACGAGAAGCTCAATAAAGTCGGCGGCAAATGCTGGTCGCCCAAACTCAAGGTCAATCATAACGGCGTTGAGGAAGAGAGAAGCTTCGAGACCGGCGCTATCATGGGCGCTATCACCTATCATGCTGTCAGCGAGATGGAAGAATTCGGCGGATACTATCACAAGGGCCCCGATTTCAAAAAGGGCGAGCCGAATATGAGAAGAGAATTCCGCAATCTTGACGGAACAATAGATCATCCTTTTGAGCCGAAAGTCAATTTCTCAATCGGCAAAATGCTCAAACTCCTTAAACTCAAAAAGCAGATGAAGAAGCTCAATCAGCTTATGCAGACCAAATATGTCGGATATGACTGCTACGGCCATCTGGGCGTCGCGAAGGGCGAATACTACGGAATCTCAAAGGGCGTTGACGGTTATTGCGGAGCCACCAAGGAGAATTCCTTCCCCAACTATATTAAAGGCACAAACCCGAATCTCAAAGACCTGGCTCTTCCTTTCTCCGAATTCTGCAAGCTCAACGGTGTTGAAGAGGTTCAGAGAATCTGGATTTCTCCCTTCACCTCGTTCGGCTACGGTTTCTTTGATGAGATTCCCGCGGCTCTCGTTATGAAATATCTCGATGTTACAACAGCGCTTGAATTCGTCAATATGAAGCTCTGGACCTGGCAGGACGGAACTCAGGAAATCTATGAGTGCGTCAACAGAAAACTCAAGCACCCCGCAGTGCTTGAAACCGAGGTCGTCAAGGTTGAGCGCCCCGACGGAAAAGTCAATGTAACCATCAGAAAGAACGGCGAGGAAAGCACCGAGACATTCGATAAGCTTATTGTCACCACTCCTCTTGATTATTTCAAGGATTATGCCGACGCAACCGATGAAGAAAAAGAACTCTTCGGCAAAATCGTTCACGAGAGATACTGCGATTATATAGCCACTTTCGAGCCCGGCAAGAGCCCCAATATCTCCGGCTATATGGTTGATAATATGGTTCCCGAAAGACTCGGCCACGCTATGGTTTATTATAACAGATGGCAGCATCTCGACAGAGACTGCCCCGCGACGGTCTATGCCCTTGCAAACCATACCGGAACACCCGATGTTGATTACGATACCGTAATGAAGACAATGGATGAGGATATGGAGAAGGTCGGATTCCCCATCAAAGAGAAGCTTTTCGCTCAGGAAGTTTACTACTGCCCGCACGTTTCCGCAAAGGATTATGCGGACGGCTGGTATGACAAGCTTGAAGCCATTCAGGGAACCCGCAACACCTATTACGCGGGTGAAATCATTTCCTTCGGCGACATGGAAGACACCTGCGCCGCCAGCAAGGATATTATCGGAAGATTCTTTTAATTGATTATGCAGCAGGTTAAAACAATACTTTTATCAAAAAGCGTATTTGAAGACAACGATGCCCGGGCGGAGATTCTCCGCTCGGAGCTTCGTGAAAAAAGAGTCTGCCTTGTCAATGTCATGTCGTCGCCCGGAAGCGGGAAAACCACGCTTTTGGTCGCTCTCATCAATGCCCTGAAGCAATCTTTCAATATTGGCGTGATGGAAGCCGATATAGACTCCGACAAGGATGCTGTTACGGTTGCCGAAAAAACCGGAGTCCGCTCCATCCAGCTTCACACGGGCGGAATGTGCCATCTTGACGCGGATATGACCCGTCAGGGACTTTCGGAACTCGGCGAAGGGCTCGATCTGATATTCCTTGAGAATGTCGGAAACCTTGTATGCCCGGCAGAATATGACACGGGAGCAACCGTTAATATGGTTATTCTCTCCGTGCCCGAGGGCAATGACAAGCCGCTCAAATATCCGCTTGTTTTTGAAAACAGCGAGCTTGCCGTAATAACCAAAATGGACGCTCTGCCCTATTTTGATTTCGATATGGACGAGTGTAAAGAATATATTAAGATAAGAAATCCGAAAGCATCGGTTATTGCGGTATCGGCAAAAACTGGCGACAATATGGATGAGCTTGTCAACTGGTTCATCCGCAGACTTTCCGAGAGGTGAATATATGCTTCAACAGAGCAAAGCCGTAAAAAGCAAATATCAGAACGAAAAAGACGTTCAGAAAAACTACGTAAAGCTCGGTAAAAAAATCACCGATGTGGTAGTTCATAAAATAGGCGGAATTACCGCCGACGATCCCGAATACTGGGGCCTGCGCGAGGTTCTTACCCCCGAGATGGTTGACCTCTGCAACAAGATGAAGCTTCGCAAGCACTATACCCTTGATGATCTCATCAAGCTTCATAAAGGCGTTGACCCCAAACATCTTGAAGAGATTTACGAGCAGATGTCCGTAATCGGCATAATCGAATATGATTACGGCGACAACTACACTCATAATCTCAAGGATGATCATCCGATTAAGGATGCGCCGAAAATCAAGAGATACAGACTGCCGTTTTTCGTGCCCGGTTCGGCGGAGCTTTTCAACTCCTCGCTTGACCGCATTGAGAAAAATCCCGCAGTAACAAGTTTCTTTGAGAGAATGACCTATATTCCTCTCGCCGGCATAACCCATATGGTTGCCCCGGGCGGTATGGGTATAGGTATGCATGTTATTCCCGTTGAGCAGGCGATAAACGCTCAGCAGGAAGCGATTACCCTTGAAAAGATTTCTTACTGGCTTGAAAAATATGACGGCCACATCGCCGCCGGCATCTGCTCATGCAGAGCGTCCAGAGCAGTGCTTGACGAAGGCTGCACCGACGATGTCAACGACTGGTGTGTTCAGCTGGGCGATATGGCGGATTACGCGGTTGAAACCCACCGCGCACACTATATCACAAAAGAGCGCGCTCTCGAGATATTTGAGCTTGCGGAAAAGAACGGATATGTCCATCAGATAACCAATATCGACGGCGAAAACAAGATTTTCGATATCTGCAACTGTAATGTCCGTATCTGTAACGCTCTCAGAACCTCAATGCTCTTCAACACCCCGTATCTTTCGAGGAGCGCATATACCTCAAAAGTTGACCGTGAAAAATGCGTTGCCTGCGGCAAGTGTGTTGAAATCTGTCCGGCGGGCGCGGTCAAGCTCGGTCAGAAACTCTGCAAGAAAGACGGAACTCCCGTTCAGTATAAGCATGCCATCCTGCCTGATAAAGTCCGCTGGGGCGAATATGCGTGGGATGAGAATTACCGCGACACAAAGGTAATGTCCAATACCTACGCTCAGGGCAGTGCACCGTGTAAGGCGGCCTGCCCCGCTCACGTGCCTATTCAGGCATATCTCAAGCTCGCGCGCGACGGTAAATACCGCGAGGCGCTTGCGATGATTAAAACAGAGAATCCCTTCCCCTCAGTCTGCGGACGCGTCTGCAACAAGAGATGTGAGGACGCCTGCACAAGAGGTCTCGTGGATTCTCCCGTATCAATCGATGCGGTCAAGAAGTTCGTAGCCGATCTCGAGCTCAGGAGTGAAGACCGCTATGTTCCCGAAAAGACAGTTCAGTCCGTTTACGGCAAATGGGATGACAAGATTGCGATAATCGGCGGCGGCCCCGCAGGCCTTTCTGCCGCCTATTACCTTGCGGAGATGGGATATACACCCACTGTATTCGAAAAGAATCCCGCTCCTGGCGGTATGCTGACCTATGGTATTCCGAGCTATAAACTCGAAAAAGATGTTATTGAAGCCGAGATAGATGTTCTGCGCAAACTCGGTGTGGAAATCAAGTGCGGCGTCAATGTCGGCGAGGATGTCACGATTGACGAGCTCCGCAAGCAGGGATATAAAGCGTTCTATATCGCTATCGGCTGTCAGGGCGGCAGACGCCCCGGCGTACCGAATGATGACGCGGAGGGAACGGATATAGCCGTTTCATATCTGCGTAAGAGCTATGACAAGAGAGAAAACTTCACCGGTGACGTAGTAGTGGTCGGCGGCGGCAACGTTGCGGTTGACTGCGCAAGAAACGCCCATCGTCTCGGTGCCTCAAGCGTAAAGATGTTCTCGCTTGAATCCCGCGATATTATGCCTGCGACCAAGCAGGAAATAGCAGAAACCCTCGAAGAGGATATCGAAATCTGCAACAGCTGGGGACCCAAAGAGGTGCTCACCGATGATTCGGGCAAGGTAACTGCAATCGTATTCAAGCGCTGCGTTTCGGTCTATGACGCCGACGGCAGATTTGCTCCCGCATATGATGAAGATGAAACTATCGAAGTCAAGGCGGATAAGATTGTATTTGCAATCGGTCAGACCATCGAATGGGGCAAGCTTCTTGAAGGCACTAAGGTCGAATTCTGGCACGGCAATTATCCCGTAGCGGATAAATTCACCTATCAGACAGCCGAGGAAGATATATTCGTCGGCGGCGACGTTTACACTGGTCCCAAATTCGTTATAGACGCAATCGCCGCAGGTCACGAGGCTGCGGAGAGCCTTCACCGTTTCGTAAGGCCGAAGGCGGATATGACAATCGGCAGAAACAGACGCGCCTATACTCCTCTTGATAAAGACGATATTTCCTTCCCGGATTATGACAAAGCCGGCAGACAGGAAGCGGGCATGGATGATTCGGAAGACCACAGAATGTCTTATAAAGATCTTCATCTCACGCTCACCGAGGAGCAGGTTAAGACCGAGACGGCAAGATGTCTCTCCTGCGGAGCTTCTTATGTCGATCCGAATCTCTGTATCGGCTGTGGCCTCTGCACCACAAAATGCCAGTTTGACGCCATCCACCTTATCAGAGACAATCCGAAATGCTCGGATATGCGCGTGGCCGAAGATAAGGTGACGGGTCTTATGAAATATGAGATTTCCCGCCTGGGCAAGATAATTGCCAACTCCGGCTCCGAAGAAGCGAAGATAATGCGCGAGAAGCGCAAAGAATGGAAAAAGGCGCAAAAAGGCTGATAAAATGCACGAACTCGGTATAGTAATGAATGTCGTTGAGCAGGTGGATAAAATAGCTGCCGACAATAAAGCTCTTAAAGTAGCCGGCATCACGATGGAAATTGGCGAAGTCAGTACCATCGTGCCGGAGCTGTTTCTCGATGCTTTCAACTGGGCGAAAAAGCGCACGGAATATCTGAAGGAAGCCGAGCTTGAAATGATTATTATCGAGGGCAGGACATACTGCCGCGCCTGCGGCGAAACCTACCGGACAACCGAATTCGGCAAAAAATGCCCTCATTGCGGCAGTCCGGATACATATCTGCTGACCGGCGATCAGGTAATTATCAAAGATATTTCCGCCGTGTTTGAGCAGGAGGAAGCAGAAGAATAATTCCAAATTCAAAGCGGCAGAGTCTGTAACAATGCACAGATTCTGCCGCCGGTTTTTATATATATTGAATAAATAATTTAGAGTGAAATAGCAGGTTTTGCTGCAGCGGTCAGCTTATAAACGACACGCTGAAATCTCCGGATTCAGAGGCAGGAGGGCTTATTTATTTCACCCTTTTTCCGTCGGTGAGTTTGAGCTTGCCGAGGAGGGGGAGGATGATGAAGCCGGTGAGCTCGTCGCCGTCGAAGGTCATTTCCGAATCGGCGTAGGTGCCGGGTTTGTAGATTTCACCTGAGACGCGCACCTGCAGGGTGTTGCCGAATTCCTTTGCCGAAACTATTGGCAGGGATTCGATATCCCATGTTTTGATTTTAAGTGAAATTTTGTATTTACCGTTGTCATCGGAAATAGTAAAAACCGCCTTGTCTTTGACGAGGGGAGTCGATATTCCGCATGTCCAGGTGCCGAGTCCTATCATAATTTTTCTCCCGTTTAATAAAAAAATAAAAATCTTTTAGAAAAATTCCGGAGAACAATTCCGGGATTATTTGCAGCTATATACATATATTTTATCATAAATCGCAGAAAACTGCAATATATTTTTAACGCATATTTAGACCGGAGTCCGATTTTGGGCCACAATATATTGTGCTTATAAGTTATATTAGTTTATTTCAACTGTTTGCCGCGGGAAAGGTTCGGGATGAAATACACGCAAAGCGTTGATAATGCTGAAAAACCGATAATATAAAAACCGAAAAAAATTTTGAAAAAAAACTCTTGACTTTATATATTAATTATGATAATATACCCGAGCACGCCGTAAAAAAGGGATAACTATGCCCATTTTCAGGCATGCAGATATGCGATGATGCGGGAGGTGGCCGCCCGAGAGGCGGGGAATTTCCGCGGAGTATGTCCGATTTCAAACCGGGCGGTTCAATCCGGGCCCTGCGGCCTGCCGATGGTTTTCCGTCATGGTGCTCAAAGACACGGTTACTTGCGATGAGGTTCCTTACCTCAGACTGTGCAGGTTTGAGCATAATGATGGAAAATACGTGCAAGCCGTATGGCGGCAGCAGCCCCGTCGTTTTCCCGAACGGTGTCTGTGCGGATTGAATATTATCAGCAAACGGCAATCGCCGAACCCGGAAAGTGTTTTCCGGTTTTTGAATCGGAAGGGTTGAAACACCCGGGTCGGTTTGCAAGTTTTGCATGCCCGCCAAATTTTAAGGAGGCATTTCAATGGCAGCAAAGGGAAAAATCAGAATCAGACTCAAAGGTTACGATCACACTCTCGTCGATAAGTCGGCTGAGAAAATCGTAGAGACGGCAAAGAGAACAGGCGCGGACGTTTCCGGTCCCGTTCCCCTTCCCACAGAGAAGGAAATCGTCACTATCCTTCGCGCGGTCCACAAGTATAAGGACAGCCGCGAGCAGTTTGAACAGAGAACACACAAAAGACTCATCGACATTCTCAGACCTTCGGCAAAAACAGTTGAAGCTCTGACCGGTCTTGAGCTTCCCGCAGGCGTCGAAATCGAAATCAAGCTTTAATCGGTTTTCAGACAAATGCAGGTCAAGTTGGCTTAGGTCAACCAATAACCAAAGGAGGATGCAAATATGCAGAAAGCACTCATCGGAAAAAAGATCGGCATGACCCAGATCTTTGATGAAAAGGGAAACGTAATTCCCGTAACGGTAGTTGAAGCAGGTCCCTGCAACGTCGTTATGAAGAAGACAATCGAAAACGACGGTTACGAGGCAGTCCAGCTCGGTTTCGGCGATGTAAAAGTTCAGCGCCTGACAAAGCCGATGCTCGGTCACTTCAAGAAGAATGATGTCGCTCCCAAGAAACATCTCAAAGAGTTCAAGTTCGACGATATCGAATCACTCAACGTGGGCGACACCCTCACAGCAGACATCTTTGCGGTCGGCGACAAAGTTGACGTAGTCGGCACCAGCAAAGGCCACGGCACAGCGGGTTCTATCAAGAGATGGAACTTCTCCAGACTCAAAGAGTCACACGGTACAGGTCCCGTTGCCAGACACGCAGGTTCACTCGGCGCTTGTTCCGATCCCTCAAGAGTTTACAAGGGAAAGAAACTTGCAGGTCACTTCGGCTGTGAAAGAGTTACAATTCAGAATCTTACAGTTGCTAAAATCGACGCGGAAAACAATCTCGTAGCCATCAAGGGCGCCGTTCCCGGCCCCAAGGGCGGCATCGTAGTTATCCGCGACAGCGTTAAGAAAGCTTAAGGAAAGGAGTAGAAAATAATGCCTACAGTATCAGTTTTTGACATGACAGGTAAGAAGGTTTCCGATATCGACCTCAAGGAAGAGATCTTCGGAATCACCCCCAGCATTCCCGCTATGCACCTTTGTGTAGTCGCTTATCTTGCCAATCAGCGCCAGGGCACACAGTCTACCCTTACCAGATCGGAAGTCAGCGGCGGCGGCAAGAAGCCCTGGAAGCAGAAGGGTACAGGCCGCGCAAGACAGGGTTCGACCAGAGCTCCGCAGTGGTATCACGGCGGCATCGCCCACGGTCCCAAGCCCCGCACTTATCATAAGGACGTCAACAAGAAGGTCCGCAGACTCGCTATGAAGTCCGCACTTTCAGCCAAGGTTGCAGACGAGGAGCTCATCGTTCTCGATTCCCTCACTCTCGACGCAATCAAGACCAAGGACATGGCAAACGTTGTCAATGCACTTGAGACCGGCAAGAAAGTTCTCTTCGTCCTGCCCGAGAAGAACGATATAATCTATCGCTCTGCCCGTAACATCGCAGGCGTCAAGACCACCCTTGTTACCACACTTAACGTTTATGACATTCTCAACGCAGACACAGTCGTTGTTCTCAAGGATGCCGTAAGCAAGATCGAGGAGGTATATGCATGAGCAAGGCAGCACAGGATATTATTCTCCGCCCGATAATCACTGAAAACAGTATGGACGGCATTGCAGACCGCAAATATACCTTTGAGGTTGCAAAGGATTCCAATAAAATCGAAATCGCCAAGGCAGTCGAAACCCTTTTCGATGTCAAGGTCAGCAAG
>CAMUZD010000034.1 GCA_947165115.1 uncultured Clostridia bacterium | reverse complement strand
GGGAGTCCTACCGAGCAGGAGCGAAATCGTTCTGTAAGCAACGGCGTGCTTTGACAGATCATCATAAACTATAAGCACGTCCTTGCCCTGCGACATAAAGTATTCGCCAAGCGTGCAGCCTGCGTATGGAGCAATGAATTCAAGCGGAGCCGCATCGCTTGCGGGGCAGTTGATGACTATTGTATAGTCCATCGCACCGAAGGATTTGAGCTTGTTTACAAGAGAGGCGACCGTGCTCGCTTTCTGGCAGATTGAGACCTAGATGCAGATTACATCTTTGCCTTTCTGATTGATGATTGTATCGAGCGCGATTGCGGTTTTACCCGTCTGTCTGTCACCGATTATGAGTTCTCTCTGGCCTCTGCCAATCGGAAACATCGAATCGATTGCAAGTATTCCTGTTTCAAGAGGAGTGTTTACGGGCTGTCTGTCAATTATACCGGGAGCGCGTTTCTCAATCGGAAGATACAGCTCAGGTTCAATTTCTCCGAGACCGTCAACGGGGTTTCCGAGCGAGTCTATGACCCTGCCGATGAAGTTTTCACCGACAGGCATACCTGCTATAAAACCCGTCCTGACCGCCTTGTCTCCAGCAGAGACAAATTCATCGCGGTCAAAAAGGATACAGCCTATTTTATCTTCCCTGAGATCCTGAACAAGTCCTTTTACACCTGAATCGAAAACAAGAATTTCATCATATTCCGCGCTCTTGAGCCCTGTGATGAAGGCTATACCGTCCCTTATGGAATCTACCGTGCCGATTTCTTCGCTGACTGCGTGAAGCTTGAAATCGTCAACGACCTTGCGCATAAGGGGCATAACGGATCTTTTGGATGAATCAAGTGAATCGAGCTTTGAAGTCAGCTGATGAAGCCTGCCCTCAACCGTCCAGTCAAAAAGCTTATTGTCAACCTCGAGCTTGAATCCGTTTTTGATGTTTTCATCTTTTACGAATTTCAGCTCTTTGATTTTATATTTTTTTACTAAAACTTCTCTTATTCTTTCAAATTGCTCCTGTGTAGGCTCTTTTTCGGAATAGAGAAACGCAGTTTTGTTACGCGCCATATCAGTTCTCTCCGTTACCGAAAGCGTTCAGGAATGTTTCATAGGCATCCTCACCGTCGATAACCAGCTTCTGAGCTGCTTCTTCGGCAATGTGTCTGATTTCTTTATTTGCGGATTTTATCATGGAATCCTTTTCTTTGGCTGCTCTCTGCTTTGATTTTGCGATGATGTCCGCGGCCTTGGTCTGAGCATCGGAAATGATTTTATCGGCTTTTATCTGAGCTTCATTGGCGGCATCGTCTTTGATTTGCTTTTCCTCCGCCTTGAGTGAAGCCAGTTTGTCCTCATATTCCTGCTTTGACTTTTCAGCCTCGCTGAGCGCCGTATTTGTCTTTTCCTCAAGCTCGTCATAGTATTTGTTTCTGTTATCCATGAATTTGCGAACGGGCTTGTAGAGAAGAAAATACAATGCGGCAAACAGTATCACAAAATTCAGCATGTGCAGCAGTATCTGCTGAATATCAATGTTTAACGGCATTTTATTATCTCCCTGTAATTAAAGGACGAATATAATCAGAATTGCTACGATAAGACCGTAAATAATTGCGGTTTCTATGAAGACGAGACCGAGCATTACGTTGGTTCTGATATTTCCGGCCGCTTCGGGCTGGCGTGAAATGTTGTCGGAACCGCTCTTGATTGCGATTGCCATTGCTATTGCGCCGGTTGCCGCGGCTACCGCTATAAGAACGGCCGCGGCTACCGCTTTGGTATTAGTGGTTTCAGCGGCTGCGTCTTCGACAGTTTCTTCCTGCTGAACGGCTGTTTGTGCGGCTTCTCCGGCTGCGAAAGCGGGGAGTGAAACCGCGGTGATTATAAGCATTACCGTAAGAACGGCAAATATAGCTTTAAGATACTTTTTCATGTTTAGCTGACCTCTTTTCGGATTTTGTTTTCTTTTCTTTGATGTGCGGCGGTTCTGTGGATTCGCCGTAGAATATGGATACGAGCATCGTCAGAACATATGCCTGAATCAGCGCGTGAAGCAGGGTGAACATCACTCCGACCACTACGGGAATGACTATGCTTGTCAGAGTGAAATAATAAACAAGCTCTGTCACCAGCGCGCCCGAGAGCAACGCTCCGAACAAACGGAAGCTCATTGAAATAGGGAGCGAAAAATCTTTCAGCGCCTTGAATGCGCCCTTCGGACCGTTTATAAACAGGCCGCCGAGCAGAATCACTCCGTAAGAGAAAACGCCCATTGCAATCGCTCCGTTAATATCTGACAGAGGTGCGGGAAGCGCAATCGGCCTGCCGGATACGGTTAACGCCTGAATACCGAACAGCTCAAATATCGTGCTCGTGAATATGTACAGCCCTGCGGCGAATATATAGCCGCCGATAAAGACCGGTCTGTGGCCGCTGTTTTCCTTCGCGAGAGAAGAGAAGAGGCTGACTGCTTTTTCGAGCAGATATTGGAATCTTCCCGGCTTTATCGTGAATCTGGGAATAACAAATATCCTGACAATAACGGCAAAAAGAATGAGTGTACAGGATACCGCCAGCGCGGAAACAAGTCCGGGATTCACTTCAATCACGCCGAAAAGATTTATCTTTCCGCTCTCATGAAGCACAGCGTCCCTCATCACTTCTTTGATGGGTTCCGTTTCCGTATGCCCGCCGCCGGTCAGCATGATTCCGGTTATCAGCCCGGCGATTATAATGGCAAATATACAGGCGCTGACTATACGCCGTTTTTTACTCAAAACGAAGACTCCTTTCTTCGTGAATTTATTATGAAATTATAACACTTTTATATTAAATATACAAGTTATTTTTATATATGCTAGCCTAAATAATCATATTTGAATTTTTAGGTAATTCGTGTTATTATATCAAACGGGAGTGATGATATGCCTTTCAGAATTGAAAGAAATGATATAACTAAAATAAAAGTTGATGCCATTGTCAACGCCGCGAATAATTCCCTGCTAGGCGGTGGGGGAGTTGACGGCGCAATTCATGCGGCCGCAGGTCCGAAATTGCTCGAGGAATGCATGACACTCGGCGGATGCGAGACGGGCGACGCAAAGCTGACAAAGGGCTATAATCTGCCTGCCAAATTCGTTATACATACAGTCGGCCCGGTGTGGCACGGAGGTGGCAACGGCGAGGAAGCAAAACTTCGTTCATGCTATCGCCGCTGTCTTGAGATTGCCGATAAAAACGGGCTTGAGAGCATTGCTTTTCCGCTGATTTCAGCCGGAGTTTTCGGCTATCCGAAAAAAGAGGCATTCAAAATCGCGGTTGATGAGATAAGGTCTTTTCTCAGGAATCACGATATGGAGATAATTCTGGTTGTATTCGACAGAAATTCTCTTTTTATCGGCGATGAAAGATTCCGTGAAGTTCAGGGATTCATAGACGCTTTTTATGTTGAAATACCGAGAAGAGTTTATTCCTGCGCTGCAAATGAACCCATTGGTGCGGCAGGCAGAGAAGCACCGGCAAAAAAAACGGCAAAACCGCATAAGATACAAAAGCGGGGACTTTTCAGCAGAAAAGAAAGCAGAGATTATGGCAAAGAGGAAGATTCTATTGATGACTTTCTTCCCAGTGATGATTTATCCGAAGAATCCGTACCGCTTCCCTGTGCCGCGATGCCGACTTTTACCGTCGATGAATCTTTCAGCGAAATGCTCCTGCGTCTAATTGATGAAAAAGGGTTGAAGGATTCGGAATGCTACTTCCGCGCCAATGTCGACCGTAAGCTTTTCTCAAAGATAAGATGCAATAAGGATTACAGGCCAAGCAAGGAAACCGCCATAGCTTTCGCTATAGCTCTGGAACTTGATCTCAATACGGCAGGGGAGCTTCTTTCAAAAGCGGGCTATACGCTCTCCAATTCAATTCTTTTTGACGTAATTATCCGCTATTTCTTCGAAACCAGGAACTATAATATATTTGAAATCAACGAGGTTCTTTTCTCATTTGATCAGAAGTGTCTTTAATTGTCGCTTTCAAAGCGACCACTTTTCTTCCGCAATAAGTATAATGTGATTGTAAGCCGATGAAAACTTACAATCACATTTATGTTTTGGAGGACAAAGTTATGAAAAACAACATCACGGAAGTAGTATTCATTCTTGACAGAAGCGGCTCGATGGGCGGCCTCGAATCCGATACCATCGGCGGATTCAATTCAACGCTGAAAAAGCAGAAGGAGCTCGACGGCAAGTGCCTTATCACCACTGTTCTTTTTGATGATCAGTACGAGATAATTCACGACAGAGTCGATGCACGCGAAGCGAAAGAAATTATTTCGTTCGCGGTTGTACCGCCCTTGTTGACGCTATCGGCAAATCAATTTGCCATATTGAGAAGATTCATAAGTATTCGCGCCCCGAGGATATTCCCGAGCATACGATGTTCATCATCACAACCGACGGTATGGAGAATGCCAGCAGGGAGTATTCCGCCGATAAGGTCAGAAAAATGATTGAGCAGAAGAAGGAAACGGGCTGGGAGTTCCTCTTCATCGGAGCGAATATTGATGCTGTGGAAACCGCGAGAAATTACGGCATTGACGCCGATAAGAGTGTCGATTATGTGAACGATTCCCCCGGCGTCTCGAATGTTCACAGCTCTATCTCAAAAGCCGTCTGCTGCATGAGGACTATGGGCAGCGTCGGCAGAGAGTGGTCTGAAGAAATCAGCGAAGATTTCAACAAAAGAAGCGGCAAAAAGACAAGGAAAAGTAAAAAGTAATTAAAAAAGGCACGGAGTATTCCGTGCCTTAGCTTTATCTTTATCTTTCTTCTCTGAAATAAGTGAGACCGAGGCTCTGAGGCGGCTGGTGCTCTTTTTTCTTTCTCGCGCTGATAACAACAAGCACGATTATCGTAACAAGATATGGAAGCATCTTTATAATCTCTTTGGAGCTTGATGAAAGTCCGGGGATATAAACGCAGATAATATAAAGCCCGCCGAAAATGAATGAGGAAAGAATTGCCGATTTCGGTTTCCAGAGAGCGAAAATGACTATCGCAATCGCGAGCCAGCCTCTGTCACCGAAGCCGTTGTTGGTCCAAGCACCTGCAGTATAGTCCATAACGAAATACAGTCCGCCAAGTCCCGCAATCATTCCGCCGATAAGAGTCGAAAGGTACTTGTATCTGTTAACGTTTATGCCGGCAGCGTCCGCCGTTGCAGGATTTTCGCCTATTGCTCTCAGGTTTAGGCCGACTTTCGTCTTATTGAGTATTATTGACGATACTATCGCGATGATTATCGCCGTATATGCGAGAAATCCGAATGAGAGAAAAGTGTTGCCGAAAAGCCCGAGCTTTGAAGCGAAAGGCAGAGCTTTCTTATATGCAAGACCTGTGTCGAGCAATGAAATCGAGCCGCTCTCATTGAAAAATTTGAGGAGTGAGCCGCCGAAGAAATTGCCCACGCCCACGCCGAAGGTGGTGAGTGCGAGGCCGGTAACGTTCTGATTTGCCTTGAGCGTCTGAGTGAGGAACGCATAGATAAGCGACATCAGAGCGGAACCGATGAGCGAGGCGCAGAGCGAAACGAGTATGCAGAGAATCGGCACGGTTTTCTCAACACTGTGCTCATAGATGTATCCGCCTATAATTCCCGAAATTCCGCCGACATACATTATTCCCGGTATGCCGAGGTTGAGATTGCCGGATTTTTCGGTGATGATTTCACCGATTGAGCCGAAGAGAAGGGGAATGCCCTGAATGATTGCGGCATTGATAAAAGAAGCAATGGTCGAAAGCATTATTTCCCCTCCTTTGATTTTGTGGATTTTATCTGGTAATTGATAAAGAACTCACAGCCGATTATGAAGAATATGATTATGCCGGTGAGTATATCGGCTATGCTTGTATTGAGCTTGAAATTGGTAGCTATTTCACCTGCTCCCTTCTGAAGGAAGGCAATCAGGAAGGAGGTCAGGACCATAATCAGTGGGTTGAATTTTGCGAGCCAGGATACCATAATTGCCGTGAATCCGTTGCCTCCCGCAAGCTCTTTGGAAATGGTGTGGTTGGTGCCGGAAACGAGCAGGAATCCCGCAAGTCCGCAGAGCGCGCCCGAAAGTATCATCGTGCGTACAATGACTTTTTTAACATTGATTCCGATATATCTCGCCGTGTTTTCGCTTTCGCCGACTACACTTATTTCATAGCCGTGCTTGCTGTATTTGAGGTAGATGAACATCAC
Organism: uncultured Clostridia bacterium; assembly: GCA_947165115.1. GTDB lineage: Bacteria > Bacillota > Clostridia > Oscillospirales > Acutalibacteraceae > CAG-177. The sequence continues at coordinate 3,762 of CAMUZD010000034.1, read as the reverse complement.
AACGGTAAGGACTGCGACAATCAGGATGTTTATGAGATATTTCTGACCGAAAAGATCGGGAAGCCAGCCGGCCTTTGTGGTAGAATTAACAAGGCCCATAACGCTTGATCCGCTCGGAACCCATACCATAATTGCGAAGGCGACAAGCTGAATCGCTATATAGTTCATCATCAGAGTAAAAAGACTCTCGTTTGTGCCCAATTTCGCTTTGAGCACAGCGGGGAAAAGCCCCCAGAGTATTCCACCGAGAACAGAGGCGGCAAGCATCGATGCAATCAGCAGCCAGTTCGGTATTTTGTCACCGACCGTAAACATCAGAACCATGCTGCAAAGTCCGCCGAAAAGCACCTGGCCCTCCGCACCGAGATTCCAGAATTTCATTTTGAACGCGGGCGTAACAGCAAGGGATATGCAGAGCAGTATTGCGAGATTCTGAAGCATGGCCCAGAATTTGCGCGGCGTACCGAAGCTGCCCTTTACCATTGCGGCATATACTTCAAGCGGATTCTGTTTGGTAAGAATAACTATAATGAATGCGCAGACGATGAGTGAAGCGATAATCGCGCCGCCTCTGATGAGCCACGCCTTCCACCATTCAATTGCGGGGCGTTTGGCTATGTGAAAGAGCGGCTCTCTCGTCATTGAACTATCATCTGCAATCTCTGATGGAAGAGAATTAAAATCATTCTGCATAATCGCAATCGACACAATTCTCAAACCAAATATTTCAAGAATTAGATAAGCAGTTTCATTACCAGTTGCAGTACATCCGTTAATAGTAAATTGATCTTTCACTTGCTTTCCGCGAGTAAACCACCAGTATAATGAGTAAAAAGGGACAAATGCTAAGCATAAAAACTCACCGATGCAACTTGAATTGTCTTTTTTAATGGATTTGGTATTCTTGACGAGCATGTACTCCCAATAAATAAGGTAAATCCCAAAAGTAATGATTGATAGCAAAATGCTTGTCCCGATTTTTCTTTTGCTGATTGGGATCATATTTTTTTGTCCTTTCTGATTTGATTAAATTCTGATTGCAGGGAGTCCCCCTTCGTTCCGGTCATAAGCAGACCTATTTCCTCTTTGGTGGTGTTTCTCGCATCGACTATTCCGGTGACTCTGCCGGAGCTGAGAACAACTATTCTGTCACAGAGTTCAACAAGCACGTCAAGGTCCTCGCCGACGAAAATAACCGAAACGCCGTTTGCCTTCTGTTCGTTGCGAAGTTTATAGATAAGATAGGATGAATTGATATCAAGACCTCTGACCGGGTAGGCGACCATCAGAACGGTCGGCGCCGCGGCGATTTCCCTGCCAAGAAGCACCTTCTGTATATTACCGCCCGAGAGCCGTCTTACAGGAGTGTTGGCGCTCGGAGTGACAACCTCGAGGTCGCTTATGATTTTCTCCGCGAGATCTCTCGGCTGTTTACGCTCGACAAAAGCGGTTTTGCCTTTCTTATATGAGCGGAGCATCATGTTGTCTATAATGTCCATATTTCCGACCAGACCCATGCCGAGTCTGTCTTCGGGCACGAAAGAGAGACGAACGCCGAGTTCCTTAATCTGTGTCGGAGTTCTGTCCCTGAGATTGTCGCTCGTTCCGGTCTTGGGATTGTGATAGATGATTTCGCCACCGTCGAGTTTCCGAAGGCCTGCTATCGATTCGAGAAGTTCCTTCTGACCGCTGCCGGAAATGCCGGCTATGCCGAGAATCTCGCCGCTTCTCGCGGTGAATGAAACATCATCAAGAATCTTAACGCCGTCAATGCTCTCATAATCAATTCCCTTGACCTCGAGCCTGTCCTGCGCGCCTTCGGGCTCCTCTCTGTTGATATTCAGAGAGATTTTTTTGCCGACCATCATTTCGGTAAGTTGCGATTCATCGGTCTCAGAGGTCATGACGGTGCCGATATATTCGCCTTTTCTCAGAACGGAAACCTTATCGGAAATTGCCAGTACCTCATGGAGCTTATGAGTGATTATAACAATCGCTTTGCCGTCCTCTTTCATCTTTCTGAGAACTGCGAAAAGCTTATCGGTCTCCTGAGGAGTCAGAACGGCAGTCGGTTCGTCGAGTATGAGTATATTAGCGCCTCTGTAAAGCACCTTGATAATTTCAACGGTCTGCTTTTCGGAAACGGACATCTCATATATCTTTTTTGCCGGGTCAATATCAAATCCGTATTTTGCGCTGATTTCAGCGACCTTCTTTTCGATATCCTTAATATCAAACTTGCCCTTCTCCTTGAGACCGAGCACGATATTTTCGGCGGCCGTGAAGATATCCACCAGCTTGAAATGCTGATGAATCATACCTATCTTGTAATCAAAAGCATCCTTCGGCGAGCGGATGACCACCTCTTTGCCGTCAATGAAAATATGACCTGCGTCGGGGAAATAGATGCCCGAAATCATATTCATCAGCGTGGTTTTTCCGCTTCCGTTTTCACCGAGCAGAGAGAGAATTTCGCCGCTGTTGACTGTCAGCGAAACATTTTTGTTCGCTGTTATGCTTCCGAAAGTCTTGGTTATGTTTCTTAATTCGATTGCGGGAGAGCCCATGATATACCTCCGTCATTTTTGCTGAAAACAAAGCACCTGATGTTCTCTTTTCAGCATAAATAAAAGGAATATGGGCGAAGCGAAAAACGCTTCGCCCGAATAATGTTACAAATTAAAGAATGGTGATGCCGTCAATCTGGATATCGAAGTAGGGAGCCGAACGGTATTCGCTCTCATGGAAGTAACCGTCGGAGATCGCTTCGGTCTCGCCGGTGAATGTGCCGTCATCGTCAACGTCTGCAAGATAAGTGTCGAGAGTCTTGCCTTCTACGGTGAAGGTGCTGACATCATAAACCTGGATTTCGCCGGTTTCGATTCCGCTCTTTACTTCGGCAAGCTTTTCGTCTGTGCCTTCAGCGGCAACTTTCTCGTTTACTTCGAGCAGCTCAACAGAGCCGGTAGCAATGGTGCCGGTCCAGTCAGTGTCAAAGCTCTTGCCCTGAGCAGTAGCGTCGATTGCAAGTTTATAATAAGGAGCCCAGTTGATTCTTGAAGAAACAAGAGCAGTGTTCGGACCGATGGAAGCTGTGTTGATGTTGTAAGCAACATTGGGGATGCCCTTCTCTTCGCAGGCTTTGGGAGCGCCTTCGGAGTCGGCGTGCTGGCTGATAAGAACGCAGCCGTTATTGATAAGTTTGAGAGCGGCTTCTCTTTCAAGAGCAATGTCAAACCATGAGTTTGTGAAGGTAACTTCCATAGTCGCTTCGGGAACGATATAGCGAACGCCGAGGAAGAAGGAGGTGTAACCCGATTTAACTTCTGCATAGGGGAATGCGCCAACGTAGCCGATCTTTGCCTGGTCAGCGGTAATCTTGCCGCCGTCGATCATTTCCTTGACCTTCATACCTGCAGCAACACCTGCAAGGAAACGGCCCTGATAAATGGAAGCGAAAGCATTGTGGAAGTTGGGAACATTCGCGGTGTGAGCCTGAGTGCCGGTAGCGTGGCAGAACTGTACCTCGGGGTAAGCCCTTGCAGCCTCCAGCAGGTAAGGCTCGTGACCGAAAGAATCGGCAAATACTACGTTGCAGCCGCGGTCAGCCAGGTCGATGGCAGCTTCCTTGCATTCGTTGGACTCGGGGATATTCCGCTTCACGATCACCTGATCGTCGCTCAGTCCCAGCAGTTCCTTGGCTTCCTTGGCGGCATTGATGAAGTTCAGGTCATAGGTGGAATCCTCATCATGCAGCAGAAT
>CAMUZD010000033.1 GCA_947165115.1 uncultured Clostridia bacterium | reverse complement strand
TTCAAAGTTGAAAAAGAAACCGAAACACCGGAAAAAGAAGAAAAGGAAGAAAAGCAATCGATAGCCGATAAGCTTCTCAGAAGAAAGCAGAAGAATAACGAAGCATCCGAAGACGAAACAGAAGAGCCTGTTTTGGATTCAGAGAGTGACAATGCATCTTCCGAAAGCGAAACTGTCGATGAAGAAATGCCCCAGACAGAAACAACACAGGAATAAACGAGCAAGCACAGCCGGATTGTATTTGGCTGTGCTTTTTGGAAAAAGGAGTGAAATTCATTGCTTAATTTCATAATATCGCGCTCCGGCGGCGGCAAAACCACTTATGTAATGAATTCAATAGAAGCGCTGGCAAAAGAAGGGAAAAGATCGCTGCTTATTGTTCCCGAACAGTTTACCTTCACTGCCGAGAAAAGCCTGATTCTCCACTCGGGAGAACAGACAGTCGCTCAGGTGGATGTGCTGTCGTTTACGGCTCTGGCTGAAAGAATAACAGAAGATACGGCAGAACGGACAAGACCTATGCTTAGTCAATCAGCGGCAGGAGTTCTGATGAGCCTTGCTCTCAACGAAATAAAGGATAAACTGATTATTTACGGCAAACACGCATCAAATAAAAATGCAGCCGCCGAATTTGTCTCTCTTATTTCCGAATTCAAGCAGAACGCAATTTCAGCAGATGATATCGCTCAGGCAACGTCCAAAATGCCCGATTTCCTTCTTAAATCAAAGCTCTGTGATATAGAGATTATCATGAGAGCCTACGATAATCGTGTCAGCGAGAGTTTCTTCAATCCCGACGATTTACTTACTCAGCTGGAAAAGACTGCGGAGCTGGATTCTTATATTAGCGGAAAGACCGTATTCATTGATTCATTCAGAGGGTTTACCGCTCAGGAATACAATATTATTGAGCACTTTATCAAAAATGCCGATGATGTATATGTTACTCTCTGCTCATATTATGAAGTCAAAGAATATTCATCCGAATACAATATTACCGAAACTTTTGCAAAAACAAAGAGAACTGCCGGCAGACTTATTGATATAGCAGAAAAAGCAGGTGTTCCCCACCCTGTTCCGGGCAGCAACAGAAACATAGTATTTACAGGCAAAGAAGGCAGATATATTTCGCCAGATTTAGAGCATCTTGAAAAATCACTTGCTTTGGATTCAGAAGAAGAATATGAAGGCAAGTGCAACAACATAATTCTCTGCAGAGCACCGGATATATATACCGAGTGCGCGTTTGTTGCGGCTACTGCAAAAAAACTGCTCAGAGAAAAGAATCTCAGATGCCGCGATATAGCTGTTATTGCGAGAAAAATAGATAAATACGAAAAGCCGCTGAAATCGGCGCTCAGAAAATGCGGCATACCCGTATATGAAGATTTCAGAAAGCCGGTAGATGCCTCTCCTGTAATTAATACCGTAAGCTCCGCTTTATCGGCGGCGGCCGGGAACTTTGACAACGACTCGATGATGAGATATATCAAATCGGGTCTTATCGGTCTTGATTCCGAGGAATCATCAATTATCGAGAACTATTGCTTCGTTTGGAATATCAGAGGCGGCAAATGGCTCGATGAATGGAAATCAAATCCCGACGGATTCGGTGAAGTTAAAGAGCAAGAAGAAAAAGCTCTTAAAAGAATCAACTCAATAAGAAAAAGGATAATTCTTCCGATTCTTGAACTTAAGAAGAAAACTAACGGAAACATAAACGGCGAAGAGGCCGTTAAAGCGGTCTGGGAATTCATCGAAAGAATCAATCTTCGCGAAAGAGTCAGAGACTATGCTGAAAAGCTGATTTCAGACGGTGAAGAAGGAGCCGCGCTTGAGCTTGAAAGAATGTGGGATATACTTATAAAATGCCTTGATGATCTTTCAATTCTTCTTAAAGCCGAAACAGTCAATGTCAAAAAGCTCTCGGAATCTTTTGAAATCATGCTCCGTTCGCAGACTATCGGAAATCTTCCTCAGGGGCTTGATGAAATTGTAATAGGCTCGGCAGACAGAATGAGAATCATAGCTCCGAAAATCGCTTTTGTTATCGGGGCTAATGAAGGCGTTTTTCCGCCCGACGCAGAGCTTGTCTCCGCGCTTACCATGAAAGACAGGAACAGGATGGCGCAGTTCGGTATTGAATTATCAGACTCACCCGAATGGAAAATAGCAGACGAAAACCTTATCGCTTATTCCTCTCTCTGCTGCCCCGGAGAGTTCCTTGCCGTAACCTGCTCGGATTCCGCTGCAGACGGGAACGCTATGAATCCAAGCCCGTTTTATAAAAAAATCAAAAATATTTTTCCCAATATTAATGAATGCTCGGCTCAGGAACTCGGTCATACCTATTTCACCGAGGGTCTGCAACCTGCGTTCGAGGAATTTGCAAAATCCGAAAACGGAGAATTCAGAGAGACCGTTTCAGATTACTTCAATGATATTCCCGAATTCAAAGGAAAGATTAAAGCGCTCGAAAACGTTGCGGGAATCAGGGATTTCAAAATAGAAAGCGAAAGCACCGCAAAAGAACTATACGGCAAATTCAATCTCAGCGCTTCGAGAATCGAAAAATTCTATAAATGTCCGTTCTCCTATTTCTGTAATTACGGCCTGAAACTTAAGAAAATTGATGAAGCAAGTCTCGACAGCAGTCAGATAGGAAACGTCACTCATAAAGTTCTCGAAGAGCTTCTGAAAGACCCGGGCGTAGATGAACTCAGCAAATACTCTGACAGCAAAATTAAAAAGATGATTTCCGATCATGCTGAAGGCTATATCAAAAAACAGACGCAGGATGGAATTGACAGCGAAAGATTCAGATACCGTTTCAATGTTCTCAAAAGAGTTATATATGATATTCTCAAAAGAATCTACGAGGAATTCGGCCAGAGTGAATTCAGGCCCTCGGATTTTGAGCTTAAAATCGGCGGCGAAGAAATACCCGCATACATTCCCGAAGGCGCAGAGAACGATGTGAGCATTACCGGTTACATTGACAGAGTGGATATAGCCGTCAGCAAAAGGACTGGGAAAAAATATTTCAGAGTGGTTGATTACAAAACCGGTGCCAAAGAATTCAAACTATCTGATATTCTGCACGGAATCAATCTTCAGATGCTGATTTATATGTTTGCACTTGAGAGAAAAGAAGCTTTGAAATATGAAGGCTATGAACCAGCTGGTGTCCTTTATTACAAGGCTAAAACTCCGGTTATTAATGAAGATATGCTTAAAAAAAATAAATACGAAGCAACAAGAATGGAAGGCGTCGTGCTGGATAACGATAATGTAATAAGAATGATGGACAGCGATGCCGAAGGAAAATTTTTAAGTGTATCAATTAAAGACGGCAAAATCTCAGGACCTGTTCTGACCGAAGATGAATTTGATATTATCAAATGCAAAACCGATTTCTTTATAAATAAAATGGTGAATTCTTTGCTTGCCGGCAACATAAAAGCCGTTCCTAATGTCAGAAAAGAAAGCAGCAAAGAGTATTCACCGTGCAAATACTGTGAATTCAAAACGGTCTGTCGTTACGACGAAGATATTGAAAAAGAAGTATATAACGTTAAGAAAAACGAAGAGGAGCGTCTTTCGCTTCACGAGGAGGCGAATCCCGATGAGTAAATTCAGCTGGAATGATCAGCAGCTTGAAGCAATACAATCGAGCGGAAGCACCATTCTCGTAAGCGCAGCTGCCGGCTCGGGCAAAACAGCGGTTCTTGTTGAAAGAATCATCAGGGAAATCACAGATGAAACGAATCCGGCAAATATAGAAGATTTTCTGATAGTCACCTTCACCAAGGCTGCCGCTTCTCAGATGAAGGAAAAGATTTCCGATGCGCTTACAAAAAAGATTGCGGAAAATCCCGATAATATGCATCTTAGGGAATGCAGATTCAAACTCCCCTTTGCGAATATAAGCACCATAGATTCTTTTGCAATTTCGCTTGTAAGGGATAATTTCAACGCGCTTGGAATATCTCCGGATTTTACTATTCTTGATGCCGGAAGAAAATCGTTGATTGAAAAGAACGCTATATCTCAGCTTATGGAAGAATTCTATAACGATTACGGCGTTGAATTCGAAAAGCTTAATGATCTTCTAAATAACAATGATTCGGATTCGAAAACCGAGGATATCATTATAGATTTATACAATAAATCCATGGCGCAGATATTCCCAGAAGACTGGCTTTTATCACTTGTAAAACCTTATGAAATAATTAAGCTGACCGATGATCCTGCGGTTATAAAACTGTTTGAACGCATAAGACTCAGATTCGATGAATTCAATGATAAAATCGATTATTGTTTCGAGAGACTTAAAACAGCCGAAGGTAAAGTTGAAACAGTAATAAGAAAACTTGAAGAAAACAGTATAACATTAAACAGTATTATCTCTGCAATAGAAACCCGAGACTGGAAAACTATATGCAAAGCTTTTTCCGATGCCGAATTCTCAAGAAACGATATTAATATTGACGATTCCGGTTTAAAAAGCATTATAGTCGGAGTAAGAAACGAAATAAAAGATTATGTCAACTCTTTGAAAAAAAATTGTTTCTGTTATACCCAGCAGGACGTTGACTCATTCAAGGATAAAGTCAGACCTTCAGCAGAATTGCTTATCAAAGCGGTAACCAGATTCAGAGAAATACTTGACGATATAAAGCGCAACGAAAATGCATATTATTATGATGATATTCTTCATTTTACTTTAAATCTGTTGGTCAGAAATGAAGGCGGAAAGCCTATCAGAAGTGAGCTTGCAAAAGTACTCTCTGAGAATTACAAAGAGATTTTCGTTGATGAATATCAGGATGTAAATGCGGCTCAGGATATGATATTCGAAGCTCTTTCAATAGATGATAAAAACAGATTCCTTGTCGGCGACATCAAGCAGAGCATTTACGGATTCCGCAACGCCATGCCCGAAGTTTTCCTTTCTCTCAGGGACAATACCACGCTTCATCCTGACATAAACAGAATTTATCTCAATAACAATTACAGAAGCCGAGAGGAAGTTACGGATACCGTAAATTATATTTTCTCAAAAGTCATGTCAGAGAATACCGGCGATGTTGATTACGATGAAAGGGAATTCCTTTATCCATCTGCACCTTTCGATAAAACCCCTGATATCAAAATCGAATTTGATTATTTGAATTGCGGAGAAAACAGCGAGGAGAATATCAGATATCAGGCTCTTTACGCCATAAAGAAAATAAAAAAAGCACTTGAAGAAAGAATGCAGATTGTCATCGGTAAGGATGAAAACGGCAGAGATAAAACCAGGGATGTTAAGTATTCTGATTTTGCAATTCTTTACAGGAACAAATCCTGCGGAAAGATATTTGCAGAGGTATTTGAAGAAAACGGAATTCCTTATATTTCTGATAATGATGAAACATTCATCAATTCACCCGAAATCAATTTTATCAAATGCCTGCTAAGGGTAATAGATAATCCGACAGACGACATAGCTCTTGCTACAGTTATGATCTCCCCTGTTTACGGATTCACGCCTGATGATCTCGCGTTGATGAGAGCCGGATTGCCAAATGAAAAAGATAGATTTTTCAAATGTGTATTGAAATACGCAGACAGCGGAGATAAAAAGGCAAAAGAATTCGTTTCTGCAATTGAAAAACTCCGCAGAATCGCCTCAGTTACACCTGCCGGAGAATTCACCGCGGACATCATTGACGAAACTGGACTCAGGGCGATAGTATCCAAAATGCGTAATCCGAACGAAAGACTCGCAAATATCAACTCCTTCATAAACCTTGCTAACAGCTTTGAAAGCACCGGTATCAAAGGGCTTGCTCCCTTTGTCCGATTTGTGATGAAACTTGAGGATAAAGATGTAACCGTATCAGCCAAGACTTCTGGTGAAGATTCAGACTGTGTAAAGATGATGACAATCCATAAGAGCAAAGGTCTAGAGTTTCCGATAGTTATTCTCGCAAACACTGAAAGGAAATTCAATACAAAAGATCAGTATGCCGATGCAATAATCTCACCCGAATCCGGGCTTGCACTCAAATATATTGAAGAGAATATCAAATACAAAAGCCTTTACTGGGAGCTTGCAAGTTACAGCAAAAAAGTCGAGAATATTTCCGAGGAACTGAGGAATCTTTACGTTGCTCTGACAAGAGCAAAGGAGCGGCTGATGATACTTTCCTCCCCTGTCAAAAACGGTTTTTCGCTCAAGAATCTTTACGGTGTTTTGCCCGGAAATAACAGCATTTACAGCGGCGAAACCGAAGGCTACTATTGCTATGCGAAAATTATCGGCAGCGCACTCATCTCCCACCCAGATGCTCACGTTCTTAAAAATGCAACAGAAGGCAAATACACGTATTCTGATTCATGCGACACCAGGATCAATTTCAATATAATCGAAGAGCTTGAAGATGACGAAGAAGAAATAACCGAAGAAAGAAAAACTTATTCTGCAAATCCCGTTCTGCTCGGGGAAATCAAAAAACGTCTTGAATACCGCTATCCCTATGAATCTTTGAATAAAATCAGAGCAAAAGCAATCGCATCAAACCTCGGCGAAAAGAAATTCAACCGCAGATATTTTGCATCATCTACTCCGGCATTTGCGCTCGGAGGTAAACTGACCGGCGCTCAAAAGGGAACGGCTACTCACAGATTCATGCAGTTCTGTGATTTTACTAAAGCCTCAACAGATGCAAAAGCCGAAGCAGAAAAACTTCTCTCAAAAGGCAAGCTCACTCGATCTCAGGCGGACTGCCTTGATTTTGACTTGATTTCAAAATTCTTTGATTCTAATATAGCTAAGCGCATTATGAATTCCGATAATGTTTACAGGGAATATCAGTTTACCGCTTCACTTCCGGTTTCCGACCTTTATCCCGACGCAGATAGCAAAGCTTCTATAGATGAAGTTGTTATCATAGAAGGCGTCATTGACTGCGCATTTGAAGAGAGCGGAAAACTCGTTATTCTCGATTTCAAGACCGATTACGCGGAAAATGAGAACCAGTTAATTGAGGAATACGCACCCCAGCTGGAAACTTACAGAAAATGCCTCTCCAAGGTAATGGGCAAGGAAGTTTCTCAGACTCTCATTTATTCGTTCAGACTCGGCAAAGAAATAACCATTGCATAATTAAAAGCTTGCAGATTTATGTCTGCAAGCTTCTTTTTATTTAATATAATTTCTCATTATTGACGCTATTTCATCAAGCTGTCTTTCGCCGCCGTCCGGCATGTTCTCGGTCGATACCCTTATGTATTCGCTGCCGTTATAATATTTTACTACGGTTACAGCACCGTCAATCGGATATGTATCTTCCAGTTCATCCCATTTATCAAACTTATACTTATCGGCGATTTCCAAACAATTTTCAACAGCTTCATACGGAACAGTATATTCGTTTACCGTCTCTTCCTCACCATCCGAATCGGTATTATATACTTTAAGAATAGCCTCATCCTCACTTTTATAATAGAGCGTCATTTCAAGATAACCTCTGCTTATTTCCGTGCCGGTGACGGCATAGTAATAATCAACGAGCATTGTTTCTTCTTCATCAGGGCCGGTATATTCCATTGAATTATGTGATTTGCATTCGAGCTTAACATTTCGCTCAGGCATAACAAATCTGATAATAAAGCCTTTCTTTTCGCTGTATTCGGTCTTAATAGATTTACCGTCTAGATAAAACGAATAACCGGTATCGGTCGCAATAATATAATAGTATAAAACGACCATCTGACCGTGACGGTAGGAATCCTTTGCGCCCTTATAAAAATCCTTCTGTCCGCAGTAATCTATGCTGAATTTTTCACTGCCGCATGAACCGAAAAGCATGACCATCCCACCTGTCAAAATTAAAATAAGAATTAAAGATAGTATAGATTTGAATCTTATAATCATAACAATCACCGGAATAATTATATCATATTCGTTAAAAATGTAAAGAAAAGGATTTTTCAAAATTCTATGGACTTTTTATTCCTGTGAATATATAATTGTTTTATAAATTATGAAAGGGCTGACATAATGAAAAAGACTGTAAAATCCGCAGTGGCCGTGATTATAGCAATAATTATGCTTACGGCTTATCTGCCGGTATTTGCCGAGGACGCAGGTGATTCTCTCCCCCTTCTGCATACCGAGGGAGAAAAAATTCTCGATTCTCAGGGAAATGAAATTGTGCTCCGAGGCACCAATTTCGGCGGTTGGGGCATCATGGAAGACTGGTTCTGCCCCTATACCAATCCCGCCGGAGAGGAGCAGGTGTATCTTAAACTCGTCGAGAGATTCGGCAAGGAAGCCGTTCATGAGCTTTTCAAGCTTTACAGAAGCAACTGGATAACTGAAATCGACTATAAAAATGTTGCCGATCTCGGCATGAATGTAATCCGTCTCCCGATTTGGTATCGAAATTTCCAGAGCGACGATAACGGAACCTGGTATCGGACTGCAGACGGAGAGATTGACTTCAGCGAACTTGATGAAGTAGTTTCAATGTGCAGAAAATACGGCCTTTATTTGATTATCGACCTTCACGGTCTGCCCGGATATCAGAATGACTACGATCACTGCGGTCAGTCAAAATCCATGTCTCTCTTTGACGCAACAGAAAAGGGCGCAAGATACAGAGAAGTCGTTATAGATTTCTGGACCGAACTTGCCAAACATTACAAAGGCGAGACCGCTGTTGCAATGTATGACCTGATGAATGAACCTCTCGGCACTAATATTACAAGAGACGGCAGCTTCCAGCAAACATTCTGGGATTTCAGCAATGATTTATATAAAGCTGTCCGCGCCGTTGATCCGGATCATATAATAAGCATGGAGGCCATCTGGGATCCGTCGGCAATTGCTTCACCAGATGTTTACGGCTGGGAGAATATAGTTTATCAGGAGCATCTCTACGATATTACGAATTTCACAATTCTCAGTAAAGTAAATGAAATAAGAGACGCGAAATACAATGCGCCTTTTTATATCGGTGAGTTTTATCCGCGCGGACTTACAACATTCGGTTATCTGTTCTCAATTTTCAACGACAGAGGAATGAGCTGGACCACCTGGACATATAAGGGAGCCGGCCCGGACGCTGATAAATCTCCATGGTTCCTCTACGGCTCTTCAACAATTGAAAAGATAGAATACGAAAACGACAGTATTGAAGAACTTCAAAGAAAATTCGGTGAAGTTCTCCGCACAGACGGCGAGAAGTTCAGCAAAAACACATTTGCAGATTATGCTTCTAATTTCACCGACGGAACAGTTGATAAAGCCTGCCTTATGACCTTCGGCCTGATTGATACTGTCGGCTCAAAAGAGCAGAGAAGCGCCATGCAGAGCGAAAAATTCAACGCAGTAATCACGACAATCAAAGACTGGCTCAGAAAGCTCAAAACCGGCGATTTACTGTAAATTTCAAATGACCTTCATCTGATGATGAAGGTCATTTGTTTATATTTCATTTTGCTTTCTGAGCGCTTTGATGATGCCGTCCGAGACGGACATTTTGCAGATGCGGGCGTTGCGGCGATCGCCGCTCAGGCCGTCAGCCTCGCGATTGCGGGCGTGATATACGGCATACCATTCTCCGTTATACTTTATCATCGAATGGTGCCCCGCGCCCTCCTCCCATTCATTTGAACTGAAAATGGGAGCGTAAGTATCATCATCAGGGTATTTTTCAAAGTTTATCTTAGTCAGATCCGTTTCATCTGTTTTTGCTCTTGAATATCCAATAAAGTAATGCTCATTCTGATAGCAGGAGCCGGAATACATAACATACTGCCAGTCCCCTTCTTTGAAATAAAACGCGCCCTCAATGGTATGCCAATGGGTGCCTTTTTTATACCTGTCGCGCATATATATTTCTTCATCAAGAGTAGGAACAACAACGGTATGAGGCTTACTCGCGGAAGTAAAAGGATCGAGCAATCTGTCAACGACAATATAGGTTCCCGGTCTCTCGGCATCAAAGTCATTGGTTGAATAAAAGATAAACAGACCGCTCTCATTTTTGACTACATGAGAATCAATCGAAAAAGGATGCAGCAGCTG
>CAMUZD010000032.1 GCA_947165115.1 uncultured Clostridia bacterium | reverse complement strand
CCCCTACACTTCTTATCAGCAGCCTCAATACGGCGGCTATTCCCAGCCGGCTCCTCCTCCGGTTCAGCCCGAAAAGCCCAAAAAGAGCGGCGCGAAGATTTTTGCCGCGATTATCGCCCTTGTGCTCGTCTTTGCGCTTGGTGTCGGCGTCGCATCAATATTCAACAATAAAAAAGGCAGCCTGAATTCCGCCAAAGAGAGCAGAACCCAGACCGATACCGCAGAGCTCACAATCGCCGACACGCCCAAGGCCAAGACCAAATCCTCCGACGGCGGCCTGACTCCCGCGCAGATAGCCGAAAAGGTCCGCGCGAGCAATGTCGGCATCGTGGTTTACAGCAACCGCTCCACCAATTCGGCGGCAGGCGAAGGCAGCGGCATCATCATGGGCGAAAGCAGCGACAAATCGCATACCTATATCATCACCTGCGCCCATGTTATCAATTCCGCAGGCATCAAAGTAACGGTTCAGACCGAGGACGGCCAGTCCTACGATGCGGATATAGTCGGCTACGATACGAGAACCGACATCGGCGTTATCAAAATTGCAAAGACAGGTCTTCAGGCAGCTGAATTCGGCGATTCCGACAAGCTCGTTATCGGCGATCCCGTCTATGCGGTCGGCAACCCCGGCGGCGTTGAATTTTTCGGTTCGTTTACAGGCGGATTTGTTTCGGCAATCAACCGCCCCGTCAGCAGCGAAATCGGCTACACGATGAAGTGCATCCAGCACGACGCCGCAATCAATCCCGGCAACTCGGGCGGCATGCTTATCAATCAATACGGCCAGGTCATCGGCATCAATTCCCAGAAGATTGCCAGCACCCAGTATGAAGGTATGGGCTTCGCGATTCCGATTTCATCGGCAAAGGAAATCATTGACGACCTTATCCAGTACAGCTACATTCCCGACAGACCGAAGCTCGGCATCACCTATTATCCCGTCTCCGCAAGCACTCAGTATTATATGATTGCCCAGCTCAAGGGACTGCCCGCAGGCACGCTCATCATCAATGAAATCAGCGCCGATTCCTCGCTCAACGGCACCAAGGCACAGAAATACGATATGATTATCAAGGTCAACGGCAAGGAGCTCACGACCGCGGATGTGCTGATAAGCCTAATCGACAACGGCAAGGTCGGCGACAAGCTCACGCTCACGCTCTGCAGAGTCGGCAGCAACTACAGCGTTGAGGAATTCGAGGTTGAGGCGACCCTCGTCGAAGACAGAGGCGACGCCGAGCAGACTACCACCCAGCAGGTAATCGACCCGTTCGAATACTTCTACGGCGGCGGCAACGGCAACGGCAGCAGCAACAACCCCTTCGATTTCGGATATTGATATTAAACACAAAAATAAAGGACAGGCTTGTGCCTGTCCTTTTATTATTGATTTTTGCCGTATCAGTTATTATATCCCGTGTCGAGCGCCTTGAAGTTGATTTCCTTCAGGGCGGCTTTTCTTGCGGAAACGACCTTGTCGAGCGCCTTGTCGATATTGTCATAGGGAACGACGCCGGTCTCCTTGATGACCTTGCCTATCATAATCATATTGGCGAGTGTCGGAGCCTCGATATCGTTCGCGAGCTTGGTCGCGGGGATGTAATAAACATCAACATCGGTTCTGTTGACCTTTCTCTCGATGAGGGTGGAGTCAACGAAAATCTTGCCGCCGGGAACTACCGCATCCTCATATTTATCAAGGGACGGGAGGTTCATGACTATAAGCACGTCGGGCTTTGAAACTATCGGCGAGCCGACGGGTTCATCGCTGATGATGACCGAGCAGTTTGCGGTGCCGCCGCGCATTTCGGGGCCGTAGGAGGGGAGCCAGGAGAGCTGCTTATTCTCAAGGAGCGCTTTGTAAGCGAGGAACTTGCCCGCGAAGAGCACGCCCTGACCGCCGAAACCGGCTATAAGAATCTCAGTTGTCATATTATTCGCCCTCCTTTGCGCTTCTGTCTTTGTAAACGCCGAGAGGATAGTAGGGAATCATTTTCTCGTCAATCCATCTGAGAGCGTCATCGGGTGTCATGCCCCAGTTGGTCGGGCAGGAGGAAACAACCTCGATAAGAGAGAAGCCCTTGCCGTTGACCTGATTTTCAAACGCCTTCTTGATTGCCTTCTGAGCCTGCTTTATATTCTTGACATTATTGACCGCGACTCTCTCGATGTATTCGGGGCCGTCAAGAGTTGAAAGGAGCTCGCAGATTCTGATCGGGAAGCCCGCGGTGGTGACGTCTCTGCCGTAGGGAGAGGTCTGGGTAACCTGACCTGGAAGGGAGGTCGGAGCCATCTGGCCGCCGGTCATACCGTAAATAGCGTTGTTTACGAAAATGATTGTGATATTCTCGTTTCTTGTTGCGGAATGGACTGTCTCGGCCATGCCGATTGAAGCGAGGTCGCCGTCACCCTGATAGGTGAAGATGATATTCTCGGGCAGGCTTCTCTTGAGGCCTGTGGCAACTGCGGGGGCTCTGCCGTGGGCGGCTTCAACCATATCGCAGCTGAAATAGTTATATGCCATAACCGCGCAGCCGACCGGAGCGACGCCGATTGTTCTGCCTTCTATGCCGAGCTCGTCAATCGCCTGAGCGACGAGGCGGTGGATTATGCCGTGGGTGCAGCCGGGGCAGTAATGGAGCGGCGCATCGGTGAGTGATTTGGGTTTTTCAAATACGATTGCCATTATTCATTACCTCCTGCAGCTTTTTTGATTGCGTCGAAGACCTGATCGGGAGAGGGAATCATGCCGCCCGCTCTGTTGCAGAGAGTTACGGGAACTTTGCACTCGGCGGAGAGCGCGATATCCTCAATCATCTGACCCATTGAAAGCTCAACGGAGATGATTTCCTTGCAGTGGGTCGCCGCCTTTGCGATTGCATCCTTGGGGAAGGGCCAGATTGTGATCGGTCTGATGAGACCGGCCTTGATGCCCTGCTTTCTCGCCTCGACAACGGCGTTTCTCGAAACGCGCGCGGCGATACCGAATGCGACTACGCATATCTCGGCGTCGTCCATCATGTATTCTTCGTATCTTGTCTCGTTTGCCTCGACCTGCTTATATCTCTCATAGCGCTCGAAATTCATCTTCTCGAGCTCATCGGGAACGAGGTAGAGGGAGTTGATGATATTGTGCTTTCTCTTCATCTGAGTTCCGGTTACCGCCCAGGGTTTTTCAATCATTTCGGGAGCGGTTTCGGGAAGCTCGACGGGCTCCATCATCTGGCCCATTGTGCCGTCTGCGAGAAGCATGGCGGGCATGCGGTATTTATCCGCGAGGTCAAATGCGAGGCCGGTTAAATCCGCCATTTCCTGAACGGAAGCGGGGGTGAGGACTATCAGATGATAATCGCCGTGGCCGCCGCCCTTGGTCGCCTGGAAATAATCGGACTGAGAGGGCTGGATGCCGCCGAGACCGGGGCCGCCTCTCTGGACGTTGACTATCAGCGCGGGAAGATCCGCGCCTGCGATATAGGAGATACCCTCCTGCTTGAGCGAAACTCCGGGGCTCGATGACGAAGTCATAACTCTCTTGCCCGTGGAGGCAACGCCGTAAACCATATTGATTGCGGCGATTTCGCTCTCTGCCTGGAGGAATACGCCGCCCTCGATTTTGGGCATTCTCTTTGCCATGTATGCGGCGAGCTCCGTCTGCGGAGTGATGGGATATCCGAAGTAATGGAGACAGCCGGCTCTGATGGCGGCTTCGGCTATCGCCTCATTACCTTTCATAAGAACTTTTTCAGCCATGTCTGCACCTCACTTCTCTACCGTAATGACGCAATCGGGGCACATGGTCGCGCAGAAGGCGCAGCCGATGCACTGAGACTGATCGGTCATTTCGGCGGGGGAATGTCCCTTTTTGTTTATTTTATCCCTGGCGATAACGAGAATATGCTTCGGGCAGGCGCTGACGCAGAGTCCGCAGCCCTTGCACATATCCGTATCAAAGGTTACTTTAGGCATGTAAACACATTCCTTTCTCAATAGTATTTTGCCTGTAAATCAAGCGGAAGAACGTTCTCAATGCCGAGCGTCTCCGCGATATTTCTTTTTGCGGTTGTCATAACTACGGGCAGGCCGCTCATTGCGGCTAATTCTTCGGCAAGCGGAATCTTTCTGAGAATATCTTCCGCCGTCGTCTCGTCGCCGAGATTTGAATTATTGACAATGCCGGTGAACGGAACTTTTCCGGCCGCCTCGATTTCCTTCATAACTTCAAAGGCGTCGGCGGCGTTCGCGGTCAGCGGTCTGTAAAAATTCGCGACAAAGAAGTTGTCAAAATCGTTTTCCTCAAGAATCAGCGGAGCGAATCTGCCGAGGGCGTAGGCGCCTCTGTCATCGCCGCCGATATCGAGCACGGCGTAGAAATCTTTGAATTCAAACAGGCCGTAAAGCTCCTGCGGGAGAGCGGGGAGATCGACATTCGTATTCGCGTAATGCGGGGAAATCAGCTCTATTCCCGCCTCGCCGAGCTCCTTTTCGCTGTCCTTGGTGCGAAAATACGGATTTACGATATCCATATCCGCAATTTTTACATTTTTGCCGAGATCGCGTTTAAGATAAAACGCGTAGTTTACCGCGGCGTTGGTCTTGCCCGTGCCGTAGTGGCCGCAGAAGAGGGTTACTCTTTTCGGGGTAAGATTCAGCATACCTTGTGAATCCAGCCGTATTTATCCTCGAGCTTGCCCCACTGGATGCCGGTGAGCTCGTCATAGAGCATCTGGGTAACTTCGCCGATCTTGCCGTTGCTGATTTCGAATTCGTCTTCCTTGTAGCTGAGCCAGCCGATCGGGGAGACAACGGCTGCTGTGCCGGTGCCCCACGCCTCTTCGAGGGTGCCCTGTCTCGCGGCGTCCTCAAGCTCGTCGATGGAGAGCAGACGCTCGGAAACGGTGTAGCCCTTGTCTCTGAGAAGCTCGCAGCAGGATTTCCTGGTGATGCCGGGAAGGACGGAGCCGGTCAGTTTCGGGGTTACGATTTCGCCGCCGATCTTGAACATAACGTTCATTGAGCCGACCTCTTCGATATACTTTCTCTCAACGCCGTCAAGCCAGAGAACCTGGGTGAAGCCCTTCTCCTCTGCCTTCTGACCTGCGCGAAGGGATGCCGCGTAGTTGCCGCCGCATTTCGCGTAGCCGGTGCCGCCTCTGACAGCTCTGACATCCTCGGCCTCGATGGCGATTTTAACGGGATTGATGCCCTCTGCGTAGTAGGCGCCCGAGGGGGAGAGAATTACGACATACTTTGCGTTGTGAACGGCATGAACGCCGAGGTTCTCGTCGTTGCCGATCATAAAGGGTCTGATATAGAGCGAAGTGCCTTCGGAATGGGGAACCCAGTCCTTCTCAAGCTCAACGAGGGTGTCGAAAATCTTGAGAGCGAAATCCTCATCGATCTGAGGCAGGCAGAGACGCTCTGCGGAATTATTCATTCTTCTGATGTTTTCAATCGGACGGAAGAGGGCGATGTCGCCGTTTACCGTTCTGTAAGCCTTGAGACCTTCAAAGATCTCGGTGCCGTAGTGGAGAACGCTTGCTGCGGGGTGAATCGGAAGATAGTCGAAAGGAACTATTCTTGCATCGTGCCAGCCCTGGTCGGCGGAGTAGTCCATTACGAACATGTGATCGGTAAATACCTTGCCGAAACCGAGTTTCGATTCATCTGCGGGCTTTGCCTTCGGAGCAGTTGTCTTTGTGATTTTGATTTCCATATCCATAGTTTACATCCTTTCTTATGTGAATTTAATTATAATTGATTTCTCATTATCTTGCCGCTGGTCGTCTTGGGAAGCTCATCCCTGAAAACGACGAGGCGGGGATATTTATAGGGCGCTGTGTGAACCTTGACATAGTTCTGGATTTCCTTCTTGAGCTCCTCGGTGCCCTCGGTGCCCTTGGTGAGCACGATGCTCGCCTTGACTATCTGACCTCTTACCGGGTCGGGAGCGGGGGAAACACCGCATTCGAGAACATAGGGAAGCTCCATGATGACGCTCTCAATCTCGAAGGGGCCTATGCGGTAGCCGGAGGACTTGATGACATCGTCAACTCTGCCTACATACCAGAAGAAGCCGTCCTCATCCATCCACGCCGTGTCGCCGGTATGATACCAGCCGTTGCACCAGGTCTCCTGAGTCTTATCCTCGGAGCCGAAGTAGCAGACCGCGATGCCGTAGGGGATGCCGTTGCTGATATCTATGCAGATTTCGCCTGTCTCGCCGGGGGGAACGGGTTTACCGTCGGAGTCGAGAAGTTTGATATTCAGGTGCGGGGCCGCCTTGCCCATCGAGCCGACCTTGTGGTCCGCTCCTCTGAAGTTTGCGAGCAGAACGGGGGTTTCCGTCTGGCCGAAGCCCTCGAGAATCTGAAGGCCCGTCGCCTTTTCGAACTGCTTGTAAACCTCGGGGTTGAGCGCCTCGCCCGCCGTTGTCATATGCTGGATTGAGGATAAATCGTAGTGGGTTATATCCTGCTTGATAAGCATTCTGAGGATTGTCGGCGGAGCGCAGAAGGTGGTGATATTGTATTTCGCGAACATCGGGAGCACGTCCTCCGCATGGAAGCGGTCGAAGTCATAGACGAAGAGCGATGTTTCGCACATCCACTGGCCGTAAAGCTTGCCCCAGGCCGCCTTGGCCCAGCCGGTATCGGAAATCGAGAAGTGAATTCCTTCGGGATCGACATCGTGCCAGTATTTCGCTGTATGGAACTGGCCGAGCGGATAGAGATAATTGTGAGTCGCGATTTTGGGATAGCCGGATGTGCCCGAGGTGAAATACATCAGCATATAGTCCTTGCCGCAGGGCGCGTCGGCCGGGCGCGGATAATGGCTCGAATACATCAGGTATTCTTCATTGAAATCTCTCCAGCCCTCGCGCGAGCCGTTGACTATCATTTTATTGACCATGCCGTCATAGTTTTTGAGGGCCTCGTCAACATTGTCGCAGACCTCGCCGTCCGCGGTGCAGATTATCGAGGTGATGTCAGCCGCCTTGAATCTGTATTCAAAATCGTGGACGAGCAGCTGATTTGTGGCGGGAATCGGAATTGCGCCGAGCTTGTGAAGGCCGAGAATCGCAAACCAGAACTGGTAATGGCGCTTGAGAACGAGCATTACCCTGTCGCCCTTCTTTATGCCGAGGCTCTTGAAATAGTTGGCACAGCGGTTAGAATTCTGCTTTATCTCCTTGAAAGTGAATGCTCTGTATTCCTTATCGTTCGAAACATAGTGAAGAGCGATTTTTTCGGGATCCTTATTCGCAATCTCATCGATGATATCAAATGCGAAATTGAATTTTTCCTCGTTTTTGAATTTCACCGAGAGCGGAGTGCGGTTCTCATACTCTTCGGTTTCGATATATCTCTTGTAAACTCTGTCCTTGGTGTCGCGGATATGACCTTTATTCGGCGCGTCAACCTTCTTAGCGGCAACAAGCTCGGGAATCGGTTCGCCGGTCGGATTGAGGACTATTGCGTAGAATGAGCAATCCGCTCCGTTGACCGCAATCATTCCGTGAGGAGTGCCCGAATCATAATAAATGCTGTCGCCGGGGCCGAGAGTTTCCTTATGCTCGCCGACCTGAACGCAGAGATAGCCGTCAACGACAATATCAAGCTCCTGGCCGCTGTGGCTCGTAAGCTCAATCGCCCTGTGCTGCGCCTCTTCGTCATATTTGCTGACGACGAAAAGCGGCTCGGAAATTCTGTTCCTGAAGGCATAGGCCCTATTATAGTAGGTCATACCGTGAGCGTCCGAAATTTTCGGAGCGTCGCCCTTGCGGTTGACAAAGTAGGAATAAAGCTTCGGGGTATGGCCTTCAATAAGGTTGGTTACGTCAACCGAAAAAGCCGCGGCGCATTTGTAGAGGAAAGCGAAATTCAGATCGCTCTCGCCGTTTTCGCAGGCAAGATATTCCTCTACTGAAACGCCCGTTTTCTCAGCCATCGTCTCGGCGGAGATTCCCTCCACCTCGCGAAGCTCCCTTATTCGGGCAGCCATCTCCTTTATTCGTGTGTCAAGATTTGTAAGTTCCATAATTACCCCCGTTCAGATGGTATATGAAAAGAATAAAAAATCCCGTCCCAAGATAAACTTGAGACGGGATACATTTCCCGCGGTACCACTCAAATTGCGCATAAAGCGCCTCTCGAATTCTTTAACGCAGCTTTACGGGGAGGTTCTACTTGCAAAAGCGCTTTCTTCCTCCCGGCTCGGAAGCTACAGATTCATATCATCCGCCGGCGGCTCGCACCATACGCCGCCTCTCTGAAGGCATAGGATATAATCCCTCTTCGTCACAGCCTTTATAAGTATAAAATATAATAAAACAACTTTTGTGAATTGTCAATACAAAATTTTTGAATTTTTAGGTATTATTGACAATTACAGCTGATTTCTTATGATTTTACCGCTTATTGTCTTGGGTAAATCATCGCGGAATACAACCAGTCTCGGGTATTTATAGGGAGCGGTATGCTCCTTGACATAATTCTGGATTTCCTTTTTGAGCTCTTCCGTGCCGACGGTACCTTTAGTCAGCACTATGCTCGCCTTGACTATCTGACCCCTGATTTCATCGGGAGCTGCGGAAACGCCGCATTCAAGGACATAGGGAAGCTCCATGATTACGCTTTCAATTTCGAACGGCCCTATGCGGTATCCCGAGGACTTGATGACGTCATCGACTCTGCCGACATACCAGAAGTAGCCGTCCTCATCGCGCCAGGCGGTGTCGCCTGTATGATACATATTCTGCCTGCGGCACTCGACATTCTTCTCTTCCTCATCGATATACTGCTTGAAGAGGCCGACAGGATCTCCCTTGTCGATTCTGATAACGATTTCGCCTGTCTCGCCGTCAGCAACGGGATTTCCGTCGGGATCGACTATATCAACATCATACTGCGGTGACGCCTTGCCCATTGAGCCGTGGCGGACCGTCGAACCGATGAGATTGCCGATAACGAGCGTGGTCTCTGTCTGGCCGAAGCCCTCCATTATCTCGAGACCCGTAGCCTTCTTGAACTGAATGGCAACCTCGGGATTGAGCGCCTCGCCTGCCGTTGTCATATGTTTGACGGATGAGAAATCGTATTTCGTTATATCTTCCTTGATAAGCATTCTGAGCATCGTGGGCGGCGCGCAGAAGGTCTTTATCTGATACTGAGCGAAAAGCGGAAGGATGTCTGCGGAATTGAAGCGGTCAAAATCATATACGAATACCGCTCCCTCGCACATCCACTGACCGTAGAGCTTGCC
Organism: uncultured Clostridia bacterium; assembly: GCA_947165115.1. Lineage (GTDB taxonomy): Bacteria > Bacillota > Clostridia > Oscillospirales > Acutalibacteraceae > CAG-177. The sequence continues at coordinate 907 of CAMUZD010000032.1, read as the reverse complement.
CCAGAGAGCCTTGCCCCAGCCCGTATCTGAAATCGTGAAATGCAGACCGTCGGGCTCGCAGCAGTGCCAGTATTTCGCAGTCACGAAGTGGCCGAGAGGATAGGTATGCTTATGCTCGACCATCTTGGGGTTTCCGGTAGTTCCCGATGAGAAGAATATCAGCGCGGTATCGTCTCCGCCGGGGGTATCATCGGTTCTCGGGAAGTGTGAGGAGAATCTCGGATATTCCTCATCGAAATCGTGCCAGCCCTCGCGCTTGCCGCCGACAAGAATCTTGTTGACGACGCTCGGGCACTCCGCCGCCGCTCTCTCTGCTATTTCGCAGGTGTCGCCGTAGGCGGTGCAGACGATTGTATTCACATGGGCCGCGTTGTATCTGTAAATGAAATCATGATCCTTGAGAAGATAAGTTGCGGGAATTGCGACCGCGCCCATCTTATGCAGGGCAATCATCGCGAACCAGAACTGATAATGACGTCTCAGAACGAGCATAACCCTGTCGCCCTTCTTGATGCCGAGCGAGGCGAAATAATTCGCTACTCTGTCGCTCTCCTGCATAATCTGGCGGAAGGTGTATCTTCTCTCGGTCTTGTCTATATCAAGATGAATCATCGCGAGCTTGTCGGGATATTTGCGGGCGATTCTGTCAACTATATCGTAGCCGAAATTGAATTTTTCGGTATTCTCAAAGTGAATATTTTTGAGACAGCCGTTTTCATCCTCTTCGCATTTTGCGTAATGGTCAACGATGAGACCGGTCGCGGGGCGCGTATCGGCGATGGTGCGGCGGAAATCCTCTTCGCGCGCCTTCTTTTCGCCGGGAAGAATCATCGCGATAAATACGCAGTCCTTTCCGTCAACGGCAATCATGCCGTGAGGCGTGGAGGAATTATAGAAAATGCTGTCG
>CAMUZD010000031.1 GCA_947165115.1 uncultured Clostridia bacterium | reverse complement strand
GCCCTTATATCGCTGTCTCCCCAGCTCATAATGACGGTCTCCTGCTCGCTCAGCCAGTCCCTGAAAAGCGAGAACGCCTTCGTGAACGGGACGCCGGTTGAAATATCGTCATTTGTGAGATTGGTGAGCTTTTTGACCGAGCCTCTGAGTTTCCTGCCTATCTGGGAGCGGACTATGCAGGAGAAGGAATCGACCGTATCAAAATTCTCATCGACTTTGACGGCTCCTATTTCGATTATTTCATTTATGAATCCCGCGGTCTTCTTGGAATAGGCGTTATTCCATTCGAGATCAATGACTACATACTGCATAATAATCAGACACTTTCAATGAATTTTATAAACTGAGCTCTGCCTGCTTCGTTCCTTGAAAAGACTCCGCACTGCTCAAGGATTGCCGAGAACACAATGCCGATTTCCTTTTTGAGGATATCCGTTATATTCTCCGCGTTTATATCGTATTTCGCCTTTATCATATCCGCCCACTGCGCGTGTTTCGCAAGAGTTTCATCGGCGGAAATATCCCTGCCTGCGAGCATTGCCTCTCTGAGCTGAGCCATCTCTGACTTTAAGCGGGAGGGCAGAACGGCGAGACCCATAACCTCGATAAGCCCGATATTCTCCTTCTTGATATGGTGATATTCGGGATGGGGATGATAATATCCGTCGGGATATTCCTCAGTCTGGATATTATTGCGCAGAACGAGGTCGAGCTCATATTTTCCGCACGCGAATCTCGCTATCGGAGTTATTGTATTATGCGGCACACCGTCTGTCTCGGCAAAGATGAACGCCTCCTCATCGGTGTATGAGCGCCATTTATTCAGAATCTTTTCGGCGAGCTCCGTAATTCTCAGGGTATCATCGCCTCTGAGGCGGATGACCGACATCGGCCACTTGACTATGCCCGCCTCGATATCGGAATAGCCCTCAAACTCAACGCTTTTCTCTATGGGAGCCTTTGCCATCGCGAAGGTGTAGTTGCCTCCCTGAAAATGCTCGTGGGAGAGAATCGAGCCGCCGACTATCGGTAAATCAGCGTTTGAGCCGACAAAATAATGGGGCAGGAATTTAACAAAATCAAAGAGTTTATTGAACGCGCCGCGGTCGATTTTCATCGGCACATGGGCGCTGTTGAGCACGATACAGTGCTCATTATAGTAAACATAGGGTGAATACTGCATAAACCAGTTTTCGCTGTTTATCGTGACGGGGATTATGCGGTGATTCTCTCTGGCGGGGTGATTGACCCTGCCGTAATATCCCTCGTTTTCAATACAGAGCTGGCATTTGGGGTATCCGCTCTGCTTCGCCTTACCCGCGGCGGCAATCGCCTTCGGGTCTTTCTCGGGCTTTGAGAGATTTATCGTGACATCTATATCGCCGTATTCAGTCGGGGTAACCCATTTCATATCGTTTTTAATGCGGTATTCCCTGATATAATCGGTCTTACGGCTGAAATTATAATAGAAATCCGTCGCCTTTTCGGGGCTTTCGGCATAAGCCTCTTTGAATTTTTCAATCACATAAGAGGGGCGCGGAGTCAGAGCGCCCATAATCTTTGTATCGAGCAGATCCCTGAAAACGACGGAATCCTCACAGATTCCCCTCGCGCAGGCATCGTCGAGCAGGCAGGCGAGAATCTCCTCAAGCGAGGGCTCGCCGCATTCCTCCGGCTCGTAACTGTCGAGCGAGAGCGCACCGAGAACGGAATTGAGGGCATATATTCTGTCTTCTTTTCCGATAAGATTTTCTTTTTCCGCGTAATTGACGAGGGCTGTCAGAGCCTGATTGACTGTCATATTACCACCCCTTGATCAAAGAATTGAATATACCGTAAACCGCCGTATATAACATACTCACGAGATTATAAACCCTGAGGGTCTTGAGAATACCCGACATAAAGCCGAATATTGAATTATCAAACGGAGTTTTTATTTCGTCTTTAATGATTTCGCCGTCAGTAGCGGGAATTTCGCCGTTAAGAAGCGTGAAGGCCTGAGTTCTCTCGCCCAGAGGAGTGACAGAATCGGGCGAGGTGTAGCTCACGGTGATATTGACGCGGCAGTTTGATTTTGCCGGCACGGTGCCTTTAATCGGAATCTCAATGGTTTCGCCCGCCTCTATCCGTGTAAAAGGCTTGAGAGTGAAATAAATATCATCACAGTCGCAGACCACGCTCTTTATCAGCAACGGTCTGTCCTGCCAGGAGACATTTTTAAGAATAATGCAGGTATCCTCGCCTGATAAGTAGCCCTCGACGCTCTTGTCAAAGGCTGCCCAAACGGCGTTTGAAGGATTGGATGAAGCATGGAACTGCGGGAATCTCTCATCCGAATAGACATCCTTTATCTTATCGGTCAGAGTAAGTGTCAGGAGCAGTTCTCTGGTATAGGAATCCCAGTAGGTCATTCCGTGGAAGAGCCCTGAAACATACCAGGTATTATCGGGCATATAGCCGGTTGAGGCATCTATGGTCATTTCGGGCGAAAGTTTATAGTGACCGTCGCAGGGATTCTTCTGGACATAGCCGTCGGGGAATCTCTCGCCGACATCGGTGCATTTCGCGCCGGTCGAGGATTTTGTCGGAATTATGCCGTCCCCCTGAGCCTGCCAACCGGATGTCATATTGATATCCGTGCCCGCTATTATCGAGACGTTCATGCCGTATTCCTCGTTGCATCTCGCAAGCTCGGTATAGAATTTCGGCATGACCTCATAATGCATATAGTCGCTCTTGCGTATGATTTCAGCATTCTTTACCGGGTCGAGCCATCTTGCCTTCATCTGCTCATAGGCTTCGGTCGGGCAGAAATCCCAGATGCTGCCCCAGTGACCCGCAACCTCGCAGAGATAGGGCACGAGCGCATTCAGAACATCATCGAGGAATCCAAACCTTGTCGCCTCGACGAGCCAGTGATAATCATCCTCAGCCATTGTGCCGTGCTCGATGAATCTGAGAAGATTATTCTCATCGAACTTTATCTGCTGAGTAAGAATATCATAAGCCATGCCTGCTCCGCCCGCTGCGGGAACAGTCAGGCAGGCGTTTTTCACATCCTGCTTATAGCCGAAAAGAGTGAGATAGGTCGCAGTAACCTGGCCGCCGTGACTCAGGCAAAAGATATTGACTTTATCCTTGCCGCTGTCTTCCTTGACTTCCTGAATGAATTCATCGAGCCGCGTTGCGCAGTCAACAGCGCCTTGTCTCCAGTCGCAATAGAAACTGTAAAGTTGCGAGCGAGAGATATATTCCATCATGCCGGCGGTAATATCGGGTTCATGCTGATATGTACCATCGCCGTATTTATCAAAGAGCACCTGATAATTTGATTCGTGTGCAGTGACGATTGTGGGCTTGAGATTATATGTGCTGCTGCCGTCGTCATTGCATTTTACCTTCTCAAGAAAAGCTATCGCCTCTTCGCCGACAACCTTTGCGAGATAATCCGGGCTGCCCAGCACGGCAGCACCAAGACCCGCACCGACCTCGGCAATTCTGCTCAGGAGAATTCCGGGTATCTCGCCGAAATCGGGATACCAGACGACCTCCTCATTCCCCTGCTCATCAATCTCGGCGAGCTGAGGGCCACCGTAGCCGGCGACTATAATGACAGGAAGATCGGTGTATCCTTCGGCGGCGGAATACGCGACAATATGCAGGCCGCAAAGTAAAATGGATACGACAGTCAGTAAAGCAAAAACCTTTTTCATTCTATTCACCCCGGATAAATATGCTCAGATAATGCTAAAAATCAATTATGCCGGATTATCTTTGAGCCAGGCAACCGTATCGCGCAGGGAATCCTCCGCGCTTCTCGGATTGTAGCCGAGCTCTTTTGCCGCCTTTTCATAAGTGAAATCGCAGTTTTCGCAGATTTTGTTTATCGAAAACTCGGTCAGCACGGGCGGCCATTTCATAGTCTTGAAGAAAAGGGCGATTTCGGGGCAGAGATGGAGCAAAGTCTTTTTGCCCATCTTGATTACCGGAGGATGTCTGCCGTTGATTTTCGCAAGAGTCGCGATGAATTCATCGACAGTGAGCGTCTCTCCGCAGAGGAAATATGCCTGACCACCCCTGCCTTTTTCCGCGGCGGCTATCATACCCTGAGCCACATCGCGGACATCGACGAAATTATATGCTCCGAAATCGAGGCTGACTATAAACAGCCCCTTTTCATAGAGATTAATCATAGTGCATACGCTGTTGTTATGGTAAATATCATCAGGGCCGATGACGCAGCTCGGCTGGATGACGACGGTTTTGAGCTCATCGCAGTTGGAATCAATCACAAACTGGCTCGCCGCCGCCTTTGATTTGCCGTATGCATCCGAAACAGCCTCTTTATCGAAATAATCGAATTCCCTGACGGGATGCATATCGTCGGTGACCTTTATGCAGTCAACCGAGGAGACGAATACGAGATTCCTGACTCCGCAGGCTTTGCAGGCGTTGACTACATTCACCGTGCCGTCATAGTTTACCTTCCAGACGAGATCATCCTTGGTGCCGGTAATATCAATCATTCCGGCAACGTGATAGACCGTTTCCGCGCTCTCAAACGCCCTGAGAAGATAATCATAATCATTGATATCGCCCAGACACTGCTCGCAGCCGAATGCGGCGAGCTCGGGCCTGTCCTTACGCATGGACAGACGGACTCTTTCGCCCCTCGAGGTCAGTTCCTTGACGAGCGAATAGCCGATATAACCGTTTGCTCCGGTTATAACGGAAAGCGAATTATTCATTTTTTCCACCTCACAACGGTTTTACCGGCGGCGCGGATAACATACCCCCCATATCTGCTCTGCCGGGTTGACTTATCAGAAGATTATATTCAGCCATTTGATACACATATCAAACCAGGCCGCGCAATCCTCATTATATTCAACCTCATCCTTGTTGCCGTAAACCGTGGAATCTGCAAGCGAAAAGCCGTGCCACCCCTTAGAGAAGATATGCATCTCAAAGGGAATCTTATGCTCATCGAGAGTCTCGGCGTATTTCAGCGAATTCACTATCGGCACGCAGTTATCCTCCGCTGACGCGAAAATGAAAGCGGGAGGAGTTTTTTCATCGACCTCGGTATCGAGCCCCGGAATCGGAGCCGCGAGAATCGCGCCGATTTTTTCGAGAATACACGGATAGCCGAGTATCTGCGCATTCGGACGCTCTTCGCCCATTGTCGAGAGCGCGGCGCAGAGATGACCGCCGGCAGAGAAGCCAATTGCCGCAATTCTTTCGGGATCGATTTTCCACTCCTGCGCATGCTCTCTGATTATTCTCATCGCCTCGACCGCATCATCAAGCGGTCTCGGGAAGGCGCTGTTTTCATTCAGAGAATATCTGAGAATGAAGGCCGCATAGCCCTTTCCCATAAAAGCGAAAGCAATCGGCTCCGCCTCTCTGTCGGAACAGAATTTATAGGCGCCGCCGGGGATTACGAGAATCGCCTTTCTCTTATCGAGATAGGGCATCTCGGGAGAATAATCGGGAAGATACGCAGTCAGCGTAACGCCCTCGTTGCTGAGATTCAACACAAAATTCTGCATATTACACCTCAGTAGGAAATCTTGAGAGTCTTTATTTCAAAGGGTCTGAAAGCGAGCTGGCCGTCGCCTGCTTCGCCCTGAACCTCTTCGAGCATATTGGTAATTTCAACTTTCTTCGCGCCGTCAAAAATCTTCACGGGGCAGACGGTATAGGTGCCCTCCGCCTCATAGAGACGCGCGATGAACGCCTTCTCGTTGTCTTCGCAGGGCTTCACGGATTCAACTATGATGTTGGCGCTTTCGGGAACGATAAGGGAATTGAGCTTATAGCTTCCCTTGCCGACAACAGCGGGAACATTCAGCTCATAGGCGGGTCTGATTACATTCTCGGCCGAGAATCCGCCCTGATGGGGCAGGAAGGAATAGACCGTCTTGTGAAGGCCGTGGTCGCCCGTGAAATCAGGCCTTGTGCCGCCTTTATGGAGGGAGAGGCGCATCTTTCCGCCCTCAATGCTTATGGCATACTTGCCGTCGTTGAGAATCGAAACGCCGCATCTGGTCTCGGAAAGGTCGGTGTATTTATGATTGACAACCTCAAACTTCGCCTTCTCGATGGAATTATTCCTCGTGGTCGGTCTGAGAACGTTGCCGTATTGAATTTCAAATCTCGCATAATCGCTCTGAATCGCGGTATCGAAAGCCGTCTTGAGGAATCTGTGGTCGTCATTCCAGTTCATAAGCGTATCAAAGCGGATTTCGGGAGAATCGGCAAAGATAATCATATCCTGCTGGATTGAGGATTGGGGCGAGATCGAATACTGGCTTCTGATGATAAGAGCCGCTTCGCCCGCAGAAACAACCTTCCTGTCGAGAAGCTCGGAAGTATCCCTGAATTTAAGCTCGAGGTCGGCGTCAACATCCCAGTTATCCCAACTTGCCGGCAGATCCTCCGCCATAAGGAAGGTGTTGAAGGAATAGCCGTCGGCGGCTCTGAGCTGCCTGCCGCTCGCCTTGTCGATATATGATGAGATATAGCCCTTGTCATCAAATCCGATATCGGCGAATTTTGTGGATACGGAACTGTCCGAGATTTCAAACGGGCAGTCCGCCTTGCATTCACCGGAAATAAGCTTTATTTCAATGCTTGAGAATGCGGGAATTGTCACGCCCGAAAGAATAAGGATATTCCTGCCGTCGAGGTCCGTATATCTCTGCTGTCTGCAGTCGATATCGGCGATAAGGCCGTCATCGCATTCGATGAAAATCGGATCGTTTCTATCAAATGAAAGGGTGTTAGTTACCGAAATGCAGTCACCCTCGCCGGTCGCCTTCGCTTTTATAAGCTCTTTTGCAGTCTCTATGACCTTGCCGGTCTGTTCGAGAGAGAGGCGATGAGCCGAGGGAATGCAGGTGCCGGGAAGCAAATCGTGGAACTGATTGAGAAGCAGATTCTCCCAGAGAGGATGGATATCCTTGTCACCTGCGATTTCCGACTTTTTGACGGCATCGTCAACGGTAAGCAATTCAAGATCCCTGAGCAGGAGCTCCGCTTTTCTGTTGTTGCGCTTGATATTATGCTGATTGGTGAGAGTGCCTCTGTGGAGCTCGAGATAGAGCTCGCCCTTATAGGTTGAGGGATTCTTCGCATCCTTTTCGAGCTTCGGCATGAAATCGCCGACTCTCATGTGCTCCGATTTCGGAATGCCGTTGAGATCTTTGATTCTGCGGCTCATCTCGACCATTTCAAACTGCGGACCGCCGCCACCGTCGCCGTAGCCGTAGGCAATCAGGCGCTCTCTGGTGACGCTTCTCTCCTTGAGAGATTCGCCGTGAGTATTCGGGCCGTCAAGCACGTGGTTGATATCCTCCGGGCAGGGCCACATATGAGTTTTATTGAAATGGGTGAATACCTTGGTGCCGTCGATTCCCTCCCACCAAAAGGTGTCATAGGGGAAGATATTGGTATCGTTCCAGTCGATTTTGGTGGTGCAGAAATAATCAACTCCGCAGCCTTTCATAATCTGGGGAATGGCGGCGCTGTAGCCGAAGGTATCGGGCAGCCAGAAGGTATTCGAGGTGTAGTTGAAATGCTTTCTCGTGAATCTCTGACCCCAGAGGAACTGGCGGATCATTGATTCGCCGCCCGTGATATTGCAGTCGCATTCAACCCATACACCGCCGTTGGGCTCATATCTGCCCTCGGCTACCTTCTCCTTGATTCTGTTGAAGAGAGAAGGATAATGCTGAAGAAGCATATTGCCGTGGCAGGCGGAGGACTGAACAAACATATATTCGGGATACTGCTCCATGAGCGAGAGCTGATTTGAATAGGTTCTCGCGCATTTTTTGATGGTCTCTGTCGATTTCCAGAGCCACGCCGTATCCATATGTGAATGGCCTATGAGAGCCGCAAACGGCGCCTCGGGGCCGTTTTTGACAGCGAGCACCTCTTTGAGAAAGGGATGAGCCTCGCGCAGAGCCGCCCTGAAGGTCGCGTCATCGGTATCTTCATAGGAATAGTAAACTCTCTTATGCACCTCCATAAGGGCGTTGATCAGATCGCCTTTCCTAAAGGATTCGGCGGGCAGAGCCGCATAGAGTTCATTGACGGTCATCAGGTCAAAATAGAATTCCTGAATGAGCTCGTCTTTTGTGCAGATGTCAATGCCGTCATAGCTGAATTTATAATCAAGCAAAGGCTTGTTTTCAAGAGGTCCGCAGCCTTTATAGGAATGGCCCGCGTAAACCTCGAGAGCAATTTGAATCTTCTCGCCTGCTTTCGCGTTCTTTCTGAGCAGGTCGCAGTAATGGTTGCCGTGGCCGGTGAAGACTATCTTGGTTGCGAAAGTGCCGAAGGGCTCGCCGTTTACCCAGAGCAGGGTTTCATAGCCCTGAGTATGGGGCATGATGAAAATATCTTTGCCGTCAAGCTCCTCGGGAACGGTGTATTCCGCCTTGAACCAGCAGAAGCTCTCCTCTCCTCCCCATTCGGAGCCCACGGGAGCGGGAATGAAAAGAGAATCGTCGGGAATTTCATAGAGACGGTCCGTTGTTTCATATTTGACAATGTTGCCTATCTTATCCTCTTTGCGGAAAAGCAAAGGGTCAAGCAGGTGCTCAAAACGGGTGAGCTTGTCAAACATTCTTTTGGTTTGTCTTTCAGTCAGCATTCACATCTTCCTTTCCGGTAATTTATTTAGAGGGCAGACGCGCATACAGATGCCGCACACGGCGCCTCTGCCGATTTTCTGAAACTGTTTTTTCATGTATTCGCTGCATTTTTCGGGATCGAACATATCTTCGCGCTCTGCTCCTGGAACATAGGGCTGGCCGCTGATTGCGCCCGCCGGACAGGCGGAAACGCAGATATCGCAGCCGTCGCACAGACTGAATTCAAGCTCTTTTCCTGTTTCAAGCGGGCAGTCGGTGAAGATTGTGCCGAGCCTGACGAGCGAACCGAAATTCTTATGTATAAACAGAGAATTCTTGCCGACGGTGCCGAGCCCCGAGAGGCAGGCGCCTTTTTTATGGGAATATCTGCCCGAGTAATTCCAGCCGTCTTTGTTTATGCTTTGGGAGGCGGCTACGGTAATGTATCCGTATCCCTTCTTCTGCAGAAACAGCCCCGCCTGAAGCAGAAGTCGGTCGATAAAGGCATTGACGGTGCGGTAATGGTTGAAATAGGTGTGGGTGGGCTCATCACCTATCTCGGCGATAATGTCGGGCGAGAGGCGCACAACCACACTGATACCGTATTTCATTGCGCCGTCTTCACATGAAAAGAACCCGACATCGCTCGCTCCTTCCGAGAGCAGAAACTCTTTAAGTTCTTTCGATATACTCATTTTACCTTCGCCTCAAAGCAGAGCCAGCCGCCGCTCTCATGCCTTGCAATAACTTCCAGCCCGTTTTCTTTGAAAGCTGAGAGCACTTCTTCCTCGCGCGGGATTATGATTCCCGAGGTTATGAATACAGCGCCGTCATTCATAAAGGATTTTATGTCACTGCAGAGCATAATAACTATATCCGCGACAATATTAGCGGTAATAATATCGAATTTGCCGCTGACCTTATCGGTCATTGAGCCCTGAAACACTGTATATTCCGGCTCGCCGAATCCATTCATGGCGGCATTTTCCCTCGCGGTTTTTACGGCAAGAGCATCGATGTCAACCGCAACTGCCCTGTCCGCTCCGAGAAGGAGACCGCTTACTGAGAGAATTCCGCTGCCGCAGCCGATATCGAGAATTGACTTGCCGGGATAGGCATATTTCTCAAGCGTTTCAAGACACTGCCTTGTTGTATCGTGAGTCCCCGAGCCGAATGCGAGACCGGGCTCAAGATGAAGCACAGCCCTGTCGCCAGCTTCATATTTCTCCTCCCATACGGGATGAATCAGAAGTCGCTCGCCTATCGGCATGGGTTTGAAATACTTTTTCCAGTTATTCTCCCAGTCGGCATTTTTGCAGACGGTCTCATCAATTTCGTAATCAATTTTTTCCGCTTCAAAGCGCTCCCTGAGGAATGATACCGCCTCCTGCGGATTCTCCTCGGGAGAGATATAGACGTGAACTATGCCTTTGCTTCTGTCTTTTGCGAGCAGATCCTCGTCTATGAGGTCAATCCTCGCTATTTCCTTAGCCTCCTGCTCGAGGTTTCTGTAATCCTCGATATATATGCCGTAGGGAACAACCATCGAGGTGATATCCCCCGCCCTGTCTACATCGGCGGCGGGAACTGTAATTCT
>CAMUZD010000030.1 GCA_947165115.1 uncultured Clostridia bacterium | reverse complement strand
AGCCCGAATTATCCGTAATCGACGGCACCTATGTCAAGGTTGTTTTCACCAATGAGGATAATGAAAAAGAGACCTATGTATTCGGCTTCGAAAAGGATGAGGCAATAGGCGGCGAATTTCCTTATGTGCTCAAAAATATGGAGCTGCCGCCCGTGCAGACGGCCGCTGAAACCGAAGCAAATTTCACGGTTCAGGATCTTATCGATGCAAACTCGCTGAGCCATCTGCTTGATTTGTATAAAACAATTCAGGTTCATTGTTATTTCAACGGCGAGGAATTTTCGGTAAATAACTACTTTATGAAAAACGGCGAGATGTGTATGGCGAGCCGCAACGATGATGCCGACCTTCCTTATGGCGCTTCATATTACGGCTTCTACGGCGGGCGTGAATTCTCGCTCTGCCACTTTGAGGATAACCCCGAAAAGACTTATCTTACCTCAACGGAATTCATTTCGCTCTATCCCGACTCCGTGGATGAATACGGCATTGATACCCGCATTTCCCAGGCGATTGACTACGGCTCGATTTCAAATGTTGTCGACACCGGCGAAACATATACATTCGATATGATTTATGATTACAGCTACACCGAGGATGATGAGGATATTATCCCCGTGAAATTTGAGATTGACAAAGGCTCCCTTGCTCTGAGAAAAATCACTTGGATGCAGGGCACCGAATACGAGAATTCAAATGTCTATCAGTATGGCGTGAAGGTTGACGATTACGGCCTGTTTGACAGCTTCGACAGACCTTTCCGCAAGGTCAGAGTTGTTGCAGAGCTTCACGATGAGAATATGGAAATCATCAATTTCAGCAAGACCTATGAAGTTCCCGATAATATGGAGCTTTATCCGGTCTGCTACAAGATGACAAATCTCTATTTCAATAAGAACTGGACAGGGGAATACAAGTATTCAGATGATCTTGGTGACTATACGATTTATGTCACCGATGTTATGGGATAAACAGAGTTCGGAGTAGAATTCAATCCGTATGGGGCGACGACTTCGGAACTCTGCCACAACGCTATGCGGAGCATAAACAATGAAAAAATACGTTTTCTTTCTCGACATTGACGGGACACTTCTGAATAACAATATCATCTGCCGCAAAAACCGGCAGGCGATATCCTATGCCCGCAGTCTCGGCCACCTGGTGTTTATCAACACGGCACGCTCATCTTTTATTATACCGCCAAAGGTGCGCAGCCTGAAATTCGACGGTTTTGTGACATCGATGGGTTGCAACATTATCTGCGCAGGCAGGCAGATTTACGGCGTTTCGTTTTCCGTCACCGAGGCCGCTGAAATATTTGATTATTTCAATAAAAGCGGCAGGATAGTCCATGTCGAGGGCGAGGATGTCTCGATTTCAAACGAGGCGGAGACGGATCTTTTTCCCGTTAAAATATCATCGGGAGCGGAGCTAATAAAAAGATATCCCGACCGCCATATTCCGAAATTCTTTGTTCCCCATATTCTTACCGCCGAAGAGCAGAAGAAGCTCGGCAAGAAATATACATTCTATCAGCATAAGAATTATGCGGAATTCTGCGTGAAGGGCAATACCAAGGCAACCGGAATTCAAAAGACAATGGATTATCTCGGTATAGATATGAAATACAGCGTCGCGGTCGGCGACAGCATCAATGATATTGAAATGCTCGAATGCGCGGGCAAAGCGGTTGTTATGGGTAATGCACCCGATGAAGTTAAGCGAATTGCCGATATTGTTACATGCTATGCCGCCGACGGGGGAGTAGCCGAGGGAATATATAAGATTTTAGGAAAATAATAAAGAGCACCCGTTTGGGTGCTCTTCTCAATTATTTTTTTTGCCTTTTTTATCCTTTTCCCTATTTTTCTTTTCGGCAATCTTTTTATTCAGAGTGTTTGCGCCGCGCTTGATTTTCTGAGCCGTCGTGCGCTCGAAATCATCCGTGCGGATTATGAATTTGCGTATCTTCTTGAAATCGGGGACTCTCGCGTTGACTGCCTCGACCGCTTTTTTGATAAGCGCCACAACTTCCTGCTCGGTTGGTTCTTTATCGAGAAAGCCCGCTATCTCTTCATAATCGGGATAAATCTGCGCCGTGACTGTCGGATCCTCATTCTTCCCGACGCCCTCAACCATGCTCGCGTTGATAAATGCGTTTTTGTCGAGCAGATATTCAAGCTCCTCGGGGAAGATATTCTTGCCGTTTGAGGTAACTATAACGCTCTTGCGCCTGCCGGTGATATGATAGCGGCCTTTTTTATCGCAGTAGCCGATATCGCCTGTATGCAGGAAACCTTCCTTGTCTATTACTTCGGCGGTTGCCTCCTCGTCTTTATAGTAGCCGAGCATAACATTTCCGCCGCGGACACAGAGCTCGCCTGCGCCGTTTTCATCGGGGTCAACTATCTTTATATCTATTCCGGGAAGCGGCTCACCGATTGAATCGGTGGTCCTGCATCTGTCGTGGTTTATTATTGCCAGGGGAGCGCATTCGGTGAGTCCGTAGCCGTAAACAACCTGGATTCCGAAGGCGTCAAAATCCTTAATAATCTGCGGATCTATCGGAGCACCGCCGCAGATTATCATACGCATACGTCCGCCGAAGGCTTCCTGTATCTCTTTGAAGAATACCTTCTTGAGGTCTATATGGACCTTGTCTGCTCCTTTACAGAGTGCCTTGCCGATTCTGAACTTCGCTTCGCCGTTTTTTTTGGCCTGAATCTGCTTCATGATTCTTTTATGAACGATTTCAAGCACCATCGGCACCGCGACGAATATGGTCGGGTTGAATTCCTTCATATTGCGAAGCACATATTTGAAGCCGTCGCAGAATGTTACTTTAGCTCCGCAGTAGGGTGCGAAGAAAAGAATGATTGAGCTTTCAAAGGTATGATGAATCGGGAGCAGTGATATTCCGCAATCCTGCGGATAGATTCGGAGGACTCCCATTGCCGCCTTCATTTCGGAGACGAAATTGCGCTGGCAGAGCATCACGCCCTTCTGAGCGCACATTGTGCCGGAGGTGAAGAGCAGGGTGCAGAGCTTCTCGGGATCATGGTTTACGGTTTTATAGAGCTCTTTGCCGACTTTATTCAACCGTCTGCCGCGGGTCATAAAATCTTCCCAGCTCATGATTCTGCCGCCGTCTGCCGCTTCAGAATCGTAGCATATAACTTTTACATCCGGAATTCTGTCAATATTGAAGACTGAGAGAAATTTCTTATCGCAGAAGAAGAATTTTATCTCCGATGTTTCGAAGATTCCGACTATATCGTCCTCATGCAGCTCTTTATCCGTAGGCACGATAACTCCGCCGGCAAGTATAGTGCCGACATAGGTCGCGGCATACTCATAGCGGTTATCAGAGCATACACCGACAGCGCCGCCGTCAAGCCCGTAATAGATTGCGGCCGAACAGAACGCATTTAAATCTTCCCTGTAATCTCTGTAATTTATATTATAATGCTGATTGTTCTTTTTGATTTCAAACGCAGGGCGCCAGGCAAATTCTTCGGCGCTCATGTCGATAAGTTCTCTTATCGTATTGAATTCTCTGACTTTATAGAATGCTTCCATTTTTATCTCCGGATTAATTATTCTGGGTACACATAAAAATACATTATAATAGTAAAATATAAATATTAACAGAGTATTACAAAATTTAAAAAAATCGTATATTTATGGTAAAAATACAGATTTTATAATTTTGCAACACCATATATTGTGTAACATAAAAAGCGGAGCATCCCGAAGAATGCCCCTTGAAGATTACCGATAATCTTTAATCAGTATCAGACTGCCCTCTTTTACCGAAACTTCCGCTGTCTTTCCCGGCAGAACCTCATTGCTGACGCCGAGCGGAAAATCCGGAGTGATGACTGCGTTTTCAAGCGGATATTTTGCTCCTTTTATCGTAACGCCCTTTGCTTCGCCGTCAATCGCAAGCAGTGAAAAGAAAGCATATTCACTGCCTATGTGTTGCGGTTCTTTGCCGACAACCGTAATGATTGAATAATCATCGACCGCCGTTGCTTTTTTGCCCTGTTTGAAAAGATTAAGCAGGATTGACAGATTCCCGAGAGTGTGATCGAGCCGCCCGCCGAAAACGCCGATGAGCAGGAATTCATCATATCCGCGTTTCACCGCCTCTTTGACTGCATATACCGTATCGGTATCGTCTTTGATAACCGGCAGAACAATCGTTTCAGTATCCGTTTCGGGTTTTTGCCAGGAATCGAAATCTCCGATTATCAGATCAGGCTCGATTCCGAGCGCCTCCCTGTGTCTGAGCCCGCAGTCGCAGTAAATGACAAAATCCCCGGGCTCAATCATCTCCCTGATCCGTTCAGCTTTATTTATATCGGCGCCGCCGACAATCACACATCTTTTCATTTCATTCATCCTTTGTGAAATCCGCAAGGTATTTTATTATATCCACCGTGTAATCTATTACTTCTATTCCGTCGTTTTCGAGCAGTTCCTTCTGGATCTCCGGCCCGCCGAATGCGAATCTGCCCGAAAGCTTTCCCTGAGAATTGACAACTCTGTAGCAGGGGACTGTGTCGGGCGAGGGATTCTTATGAAGAGCGTTGCCGACAGCCCGCGCGCCTTTCGGATTGCCTGCCAGAGCTGCAATCTGCCCGTAGGTTGCGACCTTTCCGCGCGGTATGAGCTTCACCGCCTCATATATATCATCATATTTCATATCCTCACCTTACCTCTGATTTAAGATATCATAAACCGCCGCCGGAATCAAGACCGGCTGGAGCATTTTACGCCTGCAGGGCAGATAATTCTCCAATAATCTATAATGTAAAAAAATAAAAGTGATTATAAAGTGAAAAAAATGTGAAAAAAATAAAAATAATACTTGATTTTTTGAAAAATGTGTGTTAAATTAAGATGAATACAACATAGAGTATTATCTCTACGTGTTTCATACAACATATTACAACGGAGGTGAAAAAAGAGAAGTTCATCGAGGGATGAATACAATTCAACATTTCAACTATCGGTTTTGCTTAAGTGATAACACTTCTCCCGGCACCAGCAAAATAATTGGAAACTATTTTGTAATTTATTTGCTCACAGTCCGGTTTAGCTCACCGGACAAAAACTTTTTAGATATCGATATCTAAAATACCCTATATTAGGAGAAACCGAAGGGAAATGATTGACATGAAGAAAGTAATTGCAGTTATATTAGCATTGGTACTTGCACTCTCAGTTTCTGCAATCGCATTCGCAGATGGTGAAGACACCACCTCAAAGGCACTTCAGTGCCCCATTTGTGGTATGCTGTTCAACAGCGATGGTACTCCGATTGGCGGCACAGAAGGTAAAAGCTATAATGATCACATTAAGACTCATTATACTTATTTCGATGAAGCAACCGGTAACGGTTATTTCGAGTGCCAGGAATGCCACAGAAGATTTGAGAACCCCGACGCATATTTACAAGATCAGAAAACACACATTGGTCGCACCGATTATGAATGCGCGATCTGCCATCAGAAATTCGCAAATCAGGAACTTTATAATGAGCATATGAAGACTCACAGCACCAACGCTGACCACAGATGGAGCCAGTATATCGGTCTCACTCTGCCTGAACTGTTTGATAAGTTCTTTGGCTATATGCAGTCCAGCGGTGCTACTTCCACTATTCTTGATCTCTTCTGGGATCTTTACAACAGAGTAATGGAATTTATCGTTAATGGCGTAGCAGGCTCAGGTGCAGGTGAAGCCGAAGTCGCAGGCGCAGTTGACAAACTCGACCTCGCAATCGGCAAGCTCAACCTCCCCGAAGTCAAGCTTACAGGCATAAACGACTTTATGACTGCTATCAAGCAGAAGATTAAAGATTTTTATGCTCATGACGAAGCAGTTGTAGTAGAAGAAGTTACAAATGCAGAAGCTCCTGTAGAAACCGGTTCCGCGACTGCCGGAATAGCAGTGTTTGCTGCTATCACAGCTGCGGCTGCAGCAGCCTATGTATGCTCCAAAAAAAAGGCATAATCTGATTTGAGATTATGCCGGAGCGTGATCACGCTATTCTGGAGTGTTATCACTTAAGCAGAGCTGATAGCTTCAAAGCCCTCACCTTTTTGGTGAGGACTTATGCTTTTTGTAAAAAATATACAAATTTTTCTTGACATTATTATATTTATTTGATAGAATAAACTTGCATTATTATAAGTGCAAAAATCTTTTTGATTCAAATATCTTTTTTTGATTCAAAAATGGTTATTTGGCTTAAAAAGACAAATTGCAGAAATTATTTATGAAAAGGAGAACTCTGATGAAAAACACATTTTTCAAAAAACTTGTTGCTCTGTCTCTTGCTGTTCTGATGCTTGTTGGCTCGGGTATCGGCGCGGCTCTTGCGGGCATCGACCTTGCCGGCCTTGTCGGTATCAAGGCCTCGGCTGAGGATCCAAAGAATGAGATCCTTTATGATGCTGAGAACGCTTTGTATTTCACAGTCGATTCTGCGGCAAACATCGTTGGAACGAATAAGGCGGAATTACCCGGCTCGGCCGGATTCAATAACGGTACTTACACAATTCCCGCTACCGTTACGGATTCAAACACCGGCATTTCCTATAACGTCTTTAAGATTAATCATTTTGCATTTATTAATTCAAGAAAAGATATAAAAAAGATTATTGTTCCTGACAATTTCAGGTCTTTGACTCTCACAAATGCTGCGTTTGCAGGTATGGATAACCTGGTTGAAGTCGAGTTTAATCAGCCGAATGTTACTACAGAGGGTCCGCTTTTTGAGCTTGTTGCCGAGTATAGTATTGGGAAATGGTCCGAAGACGTTTCTTTGAGCGAAGAAGAGTTAAATGCTTTCATTACCGAAGTTCTCGGTTCGGATTTTGTATATGATGGCAATTTTGCAAATCTGACCGATTTTCAGAAGCTGGCTTTAAAAAATGCATGTGAAAACAGCCATTATATATACACGGATACAGGTATTAACAAAAAAGTGGGCGATGTGAATAATTGTTTTCCGCAGAGAGATTCTTACGGAGTTGTTCAATTAAATGAAACAGAAGATTTGGCCAATGTTATTTTTTACAACCCAAAACCCATTGAGGGAATCTCATCCGACTATTATGAAC
This sequence comes from uncultured Clostridia bacterium, assembly GCA_947165115.1. GTDB lineage: Bacteria > Bacillota > Clostridia > Oscillospirales > Acutalibacteraceae > CAG-177. Next base: position 3,272 of record CAMUZD010000030.1, on the reverse strand, counting down.
GCTGGATTCATTTTGAAGAAAGTATTGGAAAATTAACAAATATCAATACAGTTTCAAGAGAAGATATTGATAATTGGCATTATGAAGCGAGTATTGTTGAAGAGGGTATTGCTTTTGATTCTGTAGTTTCTGAAAGCGGAACAATTATAGGTTTATACGATTATACCACTTTACCCATTGATCCGGGAACAGTTAGTATTACAATTGAAGAAGTTCCTTCAGAAGAGGTCGGCATTTACAATGCTGTTGATGGTAACGGAGCCTATTCTAAAGCCTATTCGGTTATAATGCATAAGTCTCCGGTTGTATCAATTTCGCTTGGACCTAAGGTAACTTCAATTCCGGACTATATGTTTTATGATACCGATATCAAATCGGTTCCTCTTTCAAATATAGAGTCAATAGGCAAGATGGCATTTGTTGATTGTGACGGTCTTACATCATTGAATCTTGAAAATGTCAAATCCATCGATGAGCTTGCTTTTGCAGCCTGCGACGGTTTGACTGAGGTTACAATCCCCGAAGATATGCAGTTCATCGGCGGCGGTGCCTTTTACCTTTGCGACAGTATCAGTACTGTCAAGTATAATGCGGTCGGTTGTACCGTTGATGACAAAATCACAAAACCCGAGAAGCCACTGGAAAAACACCCTGAACTTCCTGTTCCGCCTAAGCCTGTTACTCCGTTTAATTCTACCGGAGTAACCACAATGATTTTCGGTGCTGATGTTAATGAAATACCGGCCAAAATTGGCAAGGATGTCCCGACACTCAGCAAGGTGATGTTCCTCGCTGATACAGCCACTCTTGTTATTGATAATAATGCATTTAATGGCAGTGACAGTATAAACAGCATCGAGGTAATTGATCCTGAAAAGTGGCAGGATGTCAATATCGGAAACAATAACGATTCCTTGATGTATGATGATATTGATATTGAACAGCACAGCCACCAGTTTGTTCCTACCACTGTTGAAGCTACCTGCTCATGCGAAGGCTACACCATAGAGGTATGTATTTGCGGTGCAGAACAAAACAAACAGACCACCGATCCCAAACTTCCTCATACTCTTGTATTTGTTTCAACTACTGAGCCTTCATGCGAAGGCAAAGGTTACGACCTTTATAGATGTGAAGTCTGCGGCGAAGCTGTTACACAGAATGAACAGGCAGCTCTTGGACATGATTATTCCGATTCGGTAACTTATCCTGCAACCTGCACCGAGCCGGAAAGAGTTGTCGGCACCTGTTCAAGATGCCATAATGTTGTTACAACGGAAGGAAGCCCCGCACTCGGCCACGATTTCGGCGAGTATATCTATAACAACAATGCCACAACAAGAAACGACGGCACTGAAACTGCAAGATGCTCACGCTGCGGTGTGGTTGATGAGAGAACCGTTCCCGGAACGAGAATTGTCGATCACCTTGCAATCGCTGCAATGACCAACGGAGCTGAAAAGACTGTTGAATATGGTTCAAAAGCAGTCGTATTTTCAAAAGCATTTAATGTTCCTTCTGATTACCACCTTGGCATATTCGTTGACGGAAAGCTTGTTGCTGAAGGCAATAACGAAGAAGTAACATATACCGTTGATAAAATCACGGAAGATACTACGTTCACGACCTTTATCCTTGATGCCAATGGCAATATCGCGACGGAGACACCCCGTAAGATAGACAAAGCAAAAGTCAACAACAATTTCTTCAGCAGAATAATTGCCTTCTTCAAGGGACTCTTCGGACTTCTTCCGACCGTATATTTTGGCAAATAAACCTGGTTTGAAAATCATCTAAAATAATCAAAAGCCCGTTTCCGAAAGGGAACGGGCTTAATCTTTGAGAATAAGTAAATACTGCTTCAGGTGAATAGATATTGTATGTTTATTACCTATGATTTTTGAGGGTTTGCTACGTTTTATGGCAATTACACTCCGGTTTCATTTTTGATTTCAGTAGAAATTCCTTGTATTTTTTTGTGAAAACTACACAAAAATTATATTCTCAAATTGAAATTTTTAATGAAATAAAAAATTATTTCGAAAAAAAGTATTGCAATTTGAGACGTTCCATATTATTATATAGGTGTAAAAGTGCACCCGTGCGCCCCGTCGGGCGCTGACAGCACATATTTTGTTATAGGTTGGTGGATTTGTGTTTACATTTGAAGACTATATCAACAAAGCGTTCAGCAAGGGCGCATCAGACGTTCACATTTGCGCAGGTTACTTCCCCTCAATGAGAGTTGACTCTCACGTTATACCCATCACCGAGGAGAGCCTTTATCCCGATGAGTGCGAGAAACTTGCTTTCGGTATAATGAACAACCGTCAGAAAGACGTATTCGAGAAAAACGGCGAGGTTGACTTTGCTTACGAGAAGCCCGGCATTCCGAGACTCCGTATCAACGTTTATCAGCAGTCCGGTTCCGTTGCTCTCGCAGCCCGTCTTCTGAATGACCATATTCCTCATATCCAGGATCTCGGTCTTCCCGAGCAAATCCTTCAAATGCGCGATAAGCGCCGCGGCCTTGTCCTTGTTACCGGTATCACCGGTTCGGGCAAATCGACCACCCTCGCTTCGCTCATCCAGTCGATGAATGAAAGATACGATCATCATATCATTACTATCGAGGAACCCATCGAGTATATTTACCCCAGAGGTAAATCGATTATCAATCAGCGTGAAATCGGTTCCGACTCTCTGAATTTCGGCAATGCACTCCGCGCCGCCCTCCGTCAGGACCCGGACGTCATTCTCGTCGGCGAAATGCGTGACCTCGAGACCATCACCACCGCCATCAGCGCAGCTGAAACAGGCCACTTGGTTCTCTCGACCCTTCATACCGTTTCCGCCGCGGGCGCGGTTGACCGTATTATCGACGTTTTCCCCGAGCATCAGCAGCAGCAGATTCGCTCACAGCTCGCCGATGTTCTCGAGTGCGTCCTTTCCCAGCAGCTTATTCCGCGTATAAACGGCGGCCGCGCTGTTGCAACCGAGCTTATGATTGCAAACTCGGCTATCCGTAACCATATCCGTGAAGGCAAGACGTTCCAGATTCCCAACACAATGGCTACCTGCAAGAAGCAGGGCATGCATATGATGGACGATTCCATCTATGACCTCTATGTCAGAGGTAAGATTTCCGGCGACTACGCATTATCCTATGCGGTCGACCGTGAAGAGATGTCAAAGAAGAGTTATTGATTACTATTATATATCTACATGCGGCGGTTTGCCGCTATTCCGAATAAATCAGAGGTGATTTGATG
>CAMUZD010000029.1 GCA_947165115.1 uncultured Clostridia bacterium | reverse complement strand
TCGAGAAATATCTATGTTACATATGATGAGTGCTGCAATGTTGTCAAAGAATTCAACTGCGGCGCCGCATCGAATGTTGAAGGCCTTGTAGCTCACATCGAGCTTCGTCTCTATGAGAGAGATTCAAGAGGCGTTGAGACCGGTGAATATGTAACAGCTGCTACCTACACCTACGCATTCTGATTTTTAATCTGAACCGTTCACCCCAAGCGGGGTGAACGGCGATCAAAGGTAATAAGTTCTTATTGCTTTTGATTACCGTTAAGCGGATTAACATAAAGCGTTCTTTCGCTTATCTGTCTGTTTAGGCTTTATATATTATAATAATATTAATTTTTTATTACATTATGATTTGAACTTATGCGGATAAATACTAACGAGGTGAGATTTTATGCTGAAAAAATCAACTTCCGGGAAAAATATGGCGATAAAGGTCATTTCGCTTGTTGCATGCTGTGCAGTTCTGCTCGGAGCTACATATGCATGGATTAAGCCGTCGGATTCAACGATTGTCAATTCAATCAACGCCGGCGAGCTGACAATTGACCTTGTTGATGTCAACGATAATACGCTTGTCGGAAAGACCCTCGGTTTCGTGGATGCCGGCAATAATATCAGCGATGTAGTCTGGGAACCCGGTCACACCAATACCGCTCAGATATGCCGTCTTAAAAATAACGGCGTTGTTAATGTTAAGTATAAACTTAAGGTTATCGGTCTTTCGGGCAGCAGCGGTATTGCCGAGAGAATTTCCTGGAAAGTAAACGGCGAAGATATAGCTGATTTCACTGCCGGGCTCGCTGCAGGCGAATCGGCTGAGCTCGTAATTACCGGCACAATGGATCCCAAAGCCGGCAACCGGTTTATGGACAGAACCGGCGACAGCGTGGCGATTGCAATTTATGCAGCCGAGGATAATGACGAAGCTGATTTTGAAGAGATTGTAGCGATTGTCCGCGATATTGACAATCTGCCCACAGCAAGGATTTACAGAATCCAGGGCGGTTATGCAGCCACCGATGAGATAGTTGCTCTTAATGCGGCGTTTTCATTCTCACCTGTTCCCGGCGCACCGGAAGAAAAGTATGCTCAGTGGAATTCCGACTATGTTGTCAGCTTCGACAGAGAGATAGATCCCGAAAAAGTATGTCTTGCAGGTCAGTATAATTCCTGGAGCGAAGAGTGGATCGGATTTAAGAATCCCGTTACTCTTGCAGCAGGTCAGGAATTGAGACTGCTTAATTCAATAGGCATTTACAAGACTTATGAAGAAATCTGCACCGATGTTGAAAACTTCAAATGCGGCGTTGCCAATCTCGGCTTACCGGCAGGCACCGTAATGACCGTTGATCTTCGTGTCTATGAGAGAGACGCAAGCGGCGCCGAAACCGGCAAATATGTAACGGCAGGTTCTTACATTTACACTTTTTAACTGAATCTGTCATCTGAAAATCGGTAAAACCAGATCTTTATTCGGATCTGATAAATACAAAAATAATAAAAAATATTTATTTTAAAGGAGAGGTTCATTATGTTTAAGAAATCTTCTTCCAAGAGAGCATTGACAATGAGCGTTATTTCCCTTGCTCTTTGCTTTGTAATGCTTCTTGGAACCACCTTCGCTTGGTTCACAGCATCCACATCATCCCTTGTCAACACTGTCAAATCCGGCAATCTCTACATTGATATTGTTGATGAAAACGACGAGTCTCTTGTCGGCAAAGCCATTGACTTTGTTGATGGTGAGGTTCTCTGGGAGCCCGGCAGCACCTACGCCGTTGAAGACTTTTTCATCAAGAACACCGGCACTTGCGACATCAAGTATAAGATCGAAGTAATCGGCCTTGAAGACGGTTCCGATCTTGCCAGCGTTATTGACTGGACAGTTGACGGCTCTTTCACCGGCACTCTTAAGTCCGGCAAGACTTCCAAGGCTATTGCAATCGAAGGCACAATGCAGGAGACCGCAGGCAACCAGTATATGAACAAGGAAGCCGACGGTATCGCAATCGCTGTTTATGCAACTCAGGCACAGGCTGGCGACGATGCTTTTGAAGAAGTAGCCGCTATCGTCAAAGAGCTTGACGTTACCACTATCGACGCTGTTGCTCTTGACACCGCTTACACATTCTCCACCATTCCCGGCGCTTACGAGGATACATATGGCACCTGGAATGCAGATTATATTGTAACCTTCGATCAGGAAGTTCCCGCAGGCGCTGTTACATTAGCAGGCGCATATGACACCTGGAATAACGGTGCTTGGGAATCATTCTCCAATCCCGAAGCTATTCCTGCAGGTCAGGAGATCAGACTTCTCAAGGATTTCAGAAACGGCACCACCATTACCTATAATGAAATCTGCGAGCTTGTCAGCGACTTCAACTGCGGCGCAGCTTCCAATGTTTCCGGCCTTACCGTAACCGTAGAGCTTCGTCTCTTTGAGGTTGAAAACGGTGTTGAAACCGGCAACTATGTAACTCCCGGCGCTTACACTTACACATTCTGAGTTCCTTTGATTGATTATACGTTCACCCCTTAACCGGGGTGAACGGTAATCAAAGGTAATAAGTGATTATTGCTTTTGATTACCGTTTCGGAAAGGAGGAGTTGTTTTGCGAAAGCAAAAAAGAAAATTCATTTTCACATTGATTTCTTTTATCCTGATTTCGTCTTTTCTTGTTTTGACTACTTTTGAACGCAATAAGACTGGTTTCAGCGTATTCGGAAAGACGTTTTTCGCCGGCACCGGAAGTGAAACATTTGATGTTGATCTTTTCTGGACTGCTAATCCGGATAACGGATGGAATAATGTTGAAACAGCGGGCAACGAGATTGCTTTCGGCAGCAATATCCTCTGGGAGCCCGATCATACCGAACTGCGCTATTTCAAGGTCCAGAACGCAGGCGATTACGATTTCAATTATAATCTCGGCATCGATCTGCCGAGCACGGAGCTTGACACTCTTGAATATGTTGCGGATCATCCGATAGGCGATGTAATTGATGTTTATGTCTGCAATGATATAAATAATTTATCATCCAAAACTTATTTGGGCACGCTCAACGAACTCCTTCAGTCACCCAATATTATCTCAAATATTCCCCTTGCAAGCGGCGGCAGCAAGACATGCGCCATTGAATTCACGATGAAGCACTCCGCCGGCAACGAGTATCAGGGAACATATGATCAGAATAATAACAGATTAAATAATATAGGCTTCAAGATCTACGCCGGCGCATATGCCGAAGAACCCGAACCCGGCAATAATCCAGGCTTTGACAAAAAGCATGAGGAAGATACTCTTTACAGAGTCGGAAACGGCAACAATATAGTTGCTTCAAACCTTTTTAAAGCGGATGCGTCCACGCCCTCCGCAAATGTCAATAATCCGTTATTTATTACGGCTTCTGCCGCAGATACAGATTACAGCCTCATTTCATTTACCGCTACAAGAATTGCGGGCTCAAATAACGTCGGTTTCACTTTCACTCCCGGCACCGGGACATATACTTCCGGCGATGAATTTCTGGGTGACAGCACCTTCAGATTCGCAGGCACCGGCGTTGTCAAGATTAAAATGATGTATAATCAGCAGCCTGCCGAAAACGAAAACGGTGATCCCGTTGAGATGAATATTGAGGTCGTCAACGGCAAGAATGTTACGGCATCGGATACCACTTTCGGAAGCTCCAATGTCGCTTTGTGGGAAGACATTACTTCAACCAGCCGTTTCACGCTCTCAAACGGAAGAACGCTTTACGGCAACGGCTATTCGATCACTTCGATAATCAACAGCAGCAACCAGACTCAGACCAGAGGCAATCAGGGGTTCCTTCATATCAATAACGGCACTATAGATAATGTTCAGATTAAAGGCTATGTTTACCCCGAAGCGCAGATTCTTTACGGCAGCGGCAACAATGATTGGTATGCCCCCTGTATATCGGTCGCGGCCGGCGGCGCAAATATATACAACAGCCTTGTTGAAGAATGCAGGGTCGCAGTCAGGAGCTCAGGTCCGTTTTATGCCGAAAACTCCACTTTTGCCGGCGGCACAAACGGCAATATTGAAGTAGCAGGCTCCACCACGACGCTGAGAGACTGCATAACAACAACTTCACTGAGTGGCGGCCTCAAAGGTCTCGGAGTAATTATCTCTTCAATTAACGGCCATATTGTGCTTGAAGGTAATTTCAAGCAGTATAACTGGGTTAAAAAAGCCGATATTCCGAGCGACTATCAGACGGCTCTGAGTGATGTTTTCAATGACACAACATTTGCAAAAACCGTTTCGGGAACAAAGTATCTCAACGGCGGCATTTTCTGCTTTAATCCGGATGTAAGCTTTGAAGAATCGGTTGCTAGAACACTTATAGCAGATCACACATCCAATGTTTCGATTTACGGCTATAAGACGAAAACACTGGCAGGAAAAACAGCAACCGCCTATACGCAGAAAGCGGCTTCCGCGACAGAATCGGATGTTGCAGGCATTTCGTCCTACACTCCGCTTGACCAGTATCCGACTATTCCGGCTACTACTTTCGACTACACAAATAAAAACTATATAGCCAACGACGGCGGAGATCTTTATTGTTACTACGATCAGGGCAAGGTCAATATTTCCTTCCCGACTTCTGACGGATATTTCGAATGGGATCCCATGATTCTGACCGCAACAAAATACGGCAGCTCAGTCGGATATACCGTATCAATGAATAATACAGATTATACAAACAGCAAGATTCATTTCACTGCAGGCGGAGACTACAGCGTAGTATATACCATAGAGGATACATATTATTACGGTATGGACGCGACGGCAGGCTCCAAAACATATACGTATACCGTTAATATTACAGTAACGGCCGTGGATCCGCAGGTAATAATTTATCACCCCGAATTTACTTACGGCACAAACGGCAGTGCATACGGCACGGCATCCCGTCAGGTAACCGCGAATAATCTGACTTATGTTATGCCCGATATCAGCGCTACAAGCAGCAACTACGGTTCAACAACCGTCGGCGGGCAGACAATCTATTATCCGATTATTTCCCTCAGCACTCTGAGCTCCAGCGCCGGAACCTATTCTTCAGGCGAAACGTATGCATTTGCGCCGGCCTTCAAGGTAATCAAAATTGTTGATAAGAATAAGGATACGGGCGCTACTCTGTATACTTATTCAAGCAGCAGTTCGCAGTGGCCTCATGGAAAGGCTGCAACAAGCGGCCCGGACAGCACTTATTACGGCTGGGGCAGCACCCATCCGTGGGACGGGTCATCCGGTGAATCGGGACGTTCGTATTCAAATACGAGCTCTCAGGGCGGTCTGTGCTTCAAATCCGGCGGCTTCGGTAGATCCATAAATGCTCAGACAAGGCTGTTTCAGTTCCATTATCTCGCAAATGACGGCATAACATATTATTACTATATATGCTATTCATTTACCGGACAGCCTGAATACAACAGCTGTATCGCCGAGGGCACGCAGATTACTCTTGCAGACGGCACTCAGAAGCCGATAGAAAAAGTCACCTATGAAGACAAACTCCTGACTTATAACTTCTTCACCGGCAAGACCGAAGCGAAGGATATCGCAATTCTTGTCAATCACGGAAAACGCAATTATGAGGTTCTCAATCTTGTATTCAAAGACGGAACGGTTCTCAGGTTCATAGGCGACCACGGCGTATTTGACTACACGCTCAATAAATATGTTTATCCGACCGCGGATAATTATAAAGATTATATCGGTCATAAATTTGTCAGATTCAAAGAAAACGGCAAATATAAAAAGATAAAACTCGTTGATGCTTTTGTTACAAACGAATACACGACGGCTTACTCAATCACTTCGGCTCAGAATTCAAACGCAATAGCTGAGAATATGCTGACCGTCGCGCCGCCCGATAAATTCTATAACTGGATTGATATGGGAAGAAAGATGCGCTATGACAAGAAGCAGTTCGATGCCGACGTTGAGAAATACGGCACCTATGATTATTCCGTATTCGAAGACTATGTAAGCTATGAGATTTATCAGGCTTTCAACGGACCTTATCTGAAGGTTGCCGTGGAAAAAGGCAAATTCACATTTGATGATATCATCAATCTGATTGAACTTTACGGAAGTTACATGCAATAAACGGCCCCCTCCGGTCCGTAACCGGAGGGCTGTCAAAGGGTTCAGTCAAAGGGCCAATCGGAGATTGTGCCTTTTGACAGCAAAACAAACATTATTTAAGGAGGGATTGTAATTGAAAAAATTACTCTCATCACCTGAAAAATCAACAGCCGGACGCAGTGCGTTTCTCAGCAGTGTTACAGCTTCTGTAGCGCTGATAATCTGCTGTGCCATATTGATGACAGGCGCTACCTGGGCTTGGTGGACCGCCAGCACAGCGGTAAAAACTGACGTTATCAGGACTGCTAATTACGAAACGATTGTCAAGGTAATTAATAATAAGACCGGCGAAGAGGTTACACCCAACGACGACGGCAGTTATGATCTTGACAAAAACATCAGATACACGGTTACGATTACTCCGGATCCGGATACGACAACCGCGAGCACGGGCTTCGCTACCTTCTCGGTTGACGATGTTGACTTTGATGAAAACGGCGAAACCGATACATTCCACACCATTCAGATAGCTCCCGGTGAATCAGTCTGGTTTGATATTGTCGGTTATACCTCGCTCAAGGATATCGTGGCGAATTGGGCAACAAGCTCCACTCCTGATATCGTTCCCGATGATCCCAAGCCCGTAAATCCCGTATTTGAGGGTGATCCCAGATTCGTCAAGACACCCGTCAAGCTCGTTCCCACAGATGAGAACAGCACCGCAATGATCGAAAGAGACGGCGTAGTTGAGACCTGGAACAATGATATTGCCAGAAATACATACAGCGTAAATGAGGTTATTGAACCTATAACCGACAGATACGGCGACTATGCAAGCGGCAATTACAATGCCTGGTATCTGTTCGGTCTAAAATCACAGATGACCAAAGCCGAGCTTGACGGTTATGTCAGAGTTCAGGGCGAAGGCTATTATAAGGTATTCAACCTCATCGGTAATGAGGTTACATCAAATGAGGCAATAATCGGAACCGGGTTCCGCGTTGATGTTTATGCCGATGCTGATGATGCTCTTGTTGAATCGTTCTATGTTGTCATTATCGGCGATATCAACGGCGACGGCATCACCGATGCGACCGATACTTCATTTGTCAAGACTGAAGCTAAGAACGTCAGCTGGTCTGATGATACAGTTCCCTCATCCTATCTTGGCTACCGTGTAAAGGCTGCAGATATCGATACAAACGGAATTATAGATGCATCTGATACCTCGTTCATTAAGGATGCCGCTAAGAATGCGTCAGAATTCAATCAGATCACAGCACAGCCCATTTCATAAGTTGAAATAACACATCCTTAGATATAATAAAAGTTTTAACCCGGCGTTAATCAACGCCGGGTTATTCTACATTAATAGCGAAGAAAAGGCAATATTACCCGCACAGGGAGACCGACTAGTCATCAAAACAAACGCATAAAATAAATCATGCCTGCAGCTCTTGTTTGACAAGTTGATGCAGGCATGTTTGTTATGGTGGAGACAGTGCGGCTCGAACGCACGACCTCCTGCGTGTGAAGCAGGCGCTCTGACCAGCTGAGCTATGCCTCCGTAACAAAAATATTCTATCATAAATAATCAAAATGTCAACTTATTATTAAACGAATTATCATTCCCTGTGAAAATATCGGCCAAAAAACAGGCAAAGAATCTGTATAATTTCACAAAAAGCACTTGACAAGTTAGCTCAAGCTAACTATAATATAGATGAAAAGAAATATAAGACGGCGGCTCTTGATTTATTCGCCGTTTTTGATTGCAGAACCGGTTAGCGCAGTCTAACTTCGAGGAGGTATAATTATGCTGCCTTTACCCGTAGCCGTTCCCGGCGAAGAGAATATAATAAAGAAAATCGGTGGAAGCCCCGATGTCAAGAAGCATCTTGAGGATCTGGGATTCACAGTCGGAGGAGCCGTCACCGTCATCAGCACGCTCGGCGGCAATGTCATAGTCAAGGTCAAGGAATCGCGTATCGCGGTCAACGAGGACCTTGCCAGAAGAATCATGGTTTAAGTAATTATATAAGGAGGATCTGATATGAAAACTTTAAGAGACGCAAAAATCGGCGAGACTGTCAAGGTCGTGAAACTTCACGGCGAGGGTGCGGTCAAGCGCAGAATTATGGATATGGGTATCACAAAGGGTATCGATGTCTATGTCCGTAAAGTTGCTCCTCTCGGCGATCCGATAGAGGTGACGGTGCGCAATTACGAGCTTTCGCTCCGCAAGGCCGACGCCGAAATGATCGAAGTCAGCTGAGGCGCTTTATCAGAACAAACTGTTTATTTTTTAATCAGGCGGTTAGCTTAAACTAACCGATACGAGAAAGGAAATACTGTTATGGATATCAGAATCGCGCTTGCGGGCAATCCCAACAGCGGCAAAACCACATTATTCAATGCTCTTACAGGCTCGAATCAGTTTGTCGGCAACTGGCCCGGCGTAACTGTCGAGAAAAAGGAGGGCAAGATTAAAAAGCATGACGGCGTTGTTATCACCGACCTTCCCGGCATCTATTCTCTTTCGCCCTATACCCTTGAAGAGGTTGTTGCCAGAAACTATCTTATAAATGAACGTCCCGATGCAATTCTCAATATCGTTGACGGCACTAATCTTGAGAGGAATCTCTATCTTACAACCCAGCTTACCGAGCTCGGCATTCCCGTTGTAATTGCCGTCAATATGATTGATATTGTCAAGAAAAACGGCGATAAAATCGATATCAAGACCCTCGGCGAAAAGCTCGGGTGCAGAATAATTGAAATCTCCGCGCTCAAGGGCACAGGTATCAATGAGGCCGCCGAGGCTGCTATCGAAGCGGCGAAGAGCGGCAAAACCGTTCCCCAGCATACTTTCTCCGGCGTCGTTGAGCATGCGCTCGCTCATATTGAGGAGGCGGCAGTTCATTCGATGCCCGAGGAGCAGCAACGCTGGTATGCTGTCAAGATTTTCGAGCGCGATGAAAAGGTTCTCGAAGCGCTGAATATTCCTGCCGATACGCTCGCTCATATCAATCAGGATATTGAAGCGGCAGAAAAAGAAATGGATGACGATGCCGAGAGCATTATCACAAATGAGAGATATATCTATATCGGCGAAGTTATCAAGAGCTGCTATAAAAAGGCAAACGCCGGCAATCTGACGACTTCCGACAAGATAGATAAAATCGTTACCAACCGCTGGCTCGGTCTCCCGATTTTCGCGGCTGTCATGTTCCTCGTTTATTATATCGCGATGGTTACCGTCGGCGCCGCGGCTACCGACTGGACCAATGACAATCTTTTCGGCGACGGCTTCCACCTTCTCCACATCGGCGGAAAAGCTTATTCCGAAGAAGCGGAAAATTATGACGCCGCAATGAAGGCGATTTCCGCTTATGTTGATGTCGATACCGAAGCCGAGGACTTTGATTCCGACGCGGCTCTTGCCGAAATCAAGGCCGCTCAGGGCCCCGAATCCGTAAAAATCGAGGTCGAGGATGAGGAAACTCTCGCAATTGACGAGATGAATGTCTATTTCTCCGAGGTTCCCGAAGATGACGAGAATGCGATTCCGATGTCGTTCAAGGATGCGGCCGCATATATTGAAGAAAAGGGCTTTGATGAGCCCGATCCCGCCGCTTTCGGCGTATGGGTTCCCGGTATTCCCGTAATAGCCGAGAATCTGCTTGACAAAATCAATGCCGCCGACTGGGTCAAAGGCCTTGTGATTGACGGTATTATCGCTGGTGTCGGTGCGGTTCTCGGATTCGTTCCCCAGATGCTTGTTCTCTTCCTGCTTCTCGCTTTCCTTGAAGCGTGCGGTTATATGGCGCGTATCGCATTCGTGCTTGACAGAATCTTCCGCCGTTTCGGCCTTTCGGGCAAATCCTTTATTCCGATGCTTATCGGCGTCGGCTGCGGCATTCCCGGAATTATGGCATCAAGAACCATCGAAAACGAGCGCGACCGCAGAATGACCATCATGACTACCACCTTCATTCCCTGCGGCGCAAAGGTTCCCTTTATAGCAATGATTGCAGGCGCTATCTTCGGCGGCTCCGCCTGGGTTGCAACCTCCGCTTACTTTATCGGTATGGCTGCAATCATCACCTCGGGCATTATGCTCAAGAAGACTAAGATGTTCGCCGGAAATCCCGCTCCCTTCGTTATGGAGCTCCCGGCATACCATCTTCCCACCGTTTCAAATGTTCTGCGCTCAATGTGGGAGCGCGGCTGGTCCTTCATCAAGAAGGCGGGCACGATTATCCTTCTTTCAACTATAGTAGTCTGGTTCACATCAAGATTCGGCTTTGCCGCTGACGGTTTCCGTATGCTTGAGGAGGATGAGCTCAGCCTTTCGATTCTCGCGAAAATCGGCAGCGCGATAGCCTGGATATTCATCCCGCTCGGCTGGGGCAACTGGCAGGCGGCCGTGGCTTCAATTACCGGTCTTGTCGCGAAAGAGAATATCGTCGGCACAATGGGCGTTCTCTACAGCGGCGGCGAAGGCACCGTATATCAGACTCTCGCGAGCGTCTTTACCGGCATT
>CAMUZD010000028.1 GCA_947165115.1 uncultured Clostridia bacterium | reverse complement strand
AGAAAGAACGAGAAAATATAACTTTTTCGTACGGACTTAAGAATCAGATGTACCGGTGTACCCAAAGGTGGGACACCCGGTACATCCGTTTTCAAAGTTCACACAGTTTTATGCTTTCTTTTTCTTTGTAATAATCAATCCAGCAATTGCACTGCTAACAGCCGCAAGCGCTCCTACAGCAATTACCTTGCTGCTTCCGGTCATCGGAATATCGGTATAAGTGTCCGCATAATCAACAACTATGTCATTTTCAGGTGCTCTCTGTGTAATTGAAACATTGCTCGTATCAATTACAATCTCCGTTTCAGAGGGTTCGGAGGTTTCAAGGGTAACTTCCTCTCGAATAACAGTAACACCTTCATTATCTTCGTTGGTTGTGCTTTCAGCATCGGATTCTGTTGACTGCTCTTTAGCATCAGTCTGAGTTGTGTTATCCGTTGTGATTGCTTCTGTCACTTCGGTAATCGTAGAAGGTTCTGTATCAGGAACTGGTACATCTTCAGAAAACGCTGTCGCCGAGCAGACAAAGAGCATAAGAGCGGTTATAAGAGCTGCGATAAATTTTCTGTTTTTCATAATTATAAATCCTTTCATAATTAAAGTTGAAGCCGCCTGTTTTCACAGACGGCTTTTGTGTTGATTATTGTCATTTATCTGACAAGGTTTTTGAGAAAATAGAGGATGTTTTCAATCATCTTCCACCAGAGAAGCTCTACATGAATCTCACATTCGTCTGATTCCCCGGTTTCATTGTTTGTGCAGGTGATAGTGCAGTTGCCGACTCCGTTAGAAGTGACTAGACCGTTTTCATCAACCGACGCTATTCTTTCATCGGAAGAAACAAACGTGACATCATCCATAGTCAGGTCTTTGTCAATGTGGAGCTGAACTGCCTTGCCGTAATAAACCGTCATATACCTTTCGCTCATAACATATGCCGAAGCTGATGCCGACATAGTAAAAACGGTGATAACGGCAAGAATGAGTGCGAGTGCCTTTGATTTGGTTTTCATAGAAAAAACTCCCTTCTATTATGCACTGAAATCAAATTCAAGTTCGAGACTGTCAAATTCGTCATCGGACATGGATTTCAGCTTTTTGATTGCTTTATCGGCGAGAGACATAAGCTCGCCTTCGTCGGGTGAAAGATAAGTTGCCATTTCCGCAATCTCACGGATAGTATCTCTGCGATTATCCTTTTTATAGATTGCGATAAGATTGATTTCGTCATAATTAAGCGTCATGATCAAAAGTCCTTTCTTTTGGTTTTATAGGGTTTGTTCCTTCGGCCACCTTTGCCTTTGCTTCCTCAAGCTTTTTATAAAGGGATTCCTTTTTCTTCTGCTTAGGTTTTTCCTCCGGAACAGGTTCATCTTTTTTACCGTTGTTTATAATCCCGTCAATCATACCGAGATCGTCTTCAACGCTCTGTTCAGCGTTCTTCAGATAATTCTGCGGCTCGATAAATTTGGGAATATCAGTGAAGCCTACGCTGTCAACGTAATGAAATGATAGCTCACCGTTCTGCCGGATTGCAAGGATGTCGCTGACCGAAACAGAACGCGAATGATAATCTTCAGGTTTATGAAAATTGAATTTCTCGTAAATACATTCAAGTCTGTCTTCTGTTGAAAAGTTATAATCCGGTTCTTTTCCTTTTCCCTTGGCGGCTTTATCTGCAGATTCTGTCAAAGCATAATTGACGCCCATCAAATCATCGCTGTAACGGAAAGAATACCTCGACGAATCAACGGGAATATTTTTTGAATCCAGATACTGTGAATTCATAAACACAATATCATCATTTGAAGATACGGATTTCAGCTGATAAATGGCAAATCCGTCTTTGTCACTCAGAAGAAAAGCTTTTTCCTTCTCGTTCAGTTCCTGCTGAGATTCGTACCTGTAAGCTATTCTGTTCCAGGTTTCTTTCTCCACTCCTAAGCAGCCATAGTGCATAAGGACTTCCTGTTCATCATTCGCCGCGGCTTCAGTTCCGTCATCATAGAGAAGATAAACATCGCAGTAGTTCTGCAAAAGATCAATAGCGACCTCTTTGGTAATCGGATACATACCGTCATCGGTGTAGCCGAATTTATCAAGAGTCTCCTGTGTAAGTTCCGGACACGGAGGTTTAATTTTATCCTCATCAATAAATCTCGGACCGTTTTCGGCAACAGCTCCTTCAATGGTATTTGCTTTCTCAATTGCTTCAACAATCGATTCATCGACGATTGATATGTCGTCGGTTTCCATTTTGAAATCTTCGGCTATGTGAGCTGCTAATTCAAACATAGTTGCCGACGCGAGGCTGTCGCCTGCATCAAAGTCGGAAAAGCCTCCGTCCATAAGCTTGTAATTATCCTGACGGAAAAAACTGAAATCACAATTCATTCCGTCATCCATACGCTGAATCTGAAGATATGCTTTATCTCCGATCTTGTATGTAACATCGGTGAAATTGAATTTCTCATAATCTCTCATTTCCATTAGCAGAAGATCAACTGTGTTTTTATCGGCTTCATTAGCTTTTTTATCAAACGGATACTCTTCCTGCCGGGTAATTGTGAGCTTGAGAATATTTTCTATAGGCGCGGTGTCGCCTTTTTCAAGATAGCCTCTTATCATTGATTTAAACTGCTCGGGAGAATCAATATCTTTATCCGTATTTCCGGCGTTAATAATGTAGTCGGCAATCTTATCGGTCAGAGAATCAATTGAAGTAACATCTCTTTCAGCCAGGATTTCTCTGTACCTGTTCTCTATGGAAGAAATAAGGACGGAGGATGTTTCATTAATGGTATCGAGAGATTCTCTCAATTCCTTTACTTCCTTGTCCTTGCTCCAAGCGGCCAGATATCCGAAACTGTTTTCGTCGGTGTCAATTCCGAAATATTTGCATACTGCATAAGCGACCGATTCGGCTTCTATTTCTTCGCTCTCGCGGGATTTCTTTTCATCAGTTGTCTCAGGATTATGAAGAAGCGAGTGAGCTGTTTCGTGAACCATAGCGCAAAGAGTCTGAGGTTCGCTCATTCCCTCGCGGATAGTTATTGACTGCTCTTTGAAACTGAAAAAGCCGTCCAGATTATCCCGCAGTTCCTCGAACTTAATCGGAACAGGTGCGCTTCTCCGAATAGCTTCCTTCATGTATTCATAGTTTTCAACTTTTCCCTGAAGGGTTTGTGCTAGTTGAGGCAAGGGCTTTCCCTTTGTCTGACTGATGTCAAACACCGTTACCGCTTTGAAAGCCGGCATCGTTATTTCCTTCTGGTACATAACCGGATTGCCTTCCTTATCCACAACAGGCTCTTTTGTATCGGGATCAATTTTCTGAACATCAATCTTTTTCTTGTAAGGAGACGGAGCGATAATCTTGATTCCCTTCTCACCTTTGGAGACATGGCGGTCGAATTTCTCACTCCACGCTTTAAATGATGCAACCTTTGTCGCATTGGGATTTTGCATATAGATCAGCATACAGTTATTGGTGCTGTAGTTATGGAATCTGGACATAACCGAAAGATAGTTTTTATAGTTCTCGCTTTC
The DNA here is from genome assembly GCA_947165115.1 of uncultured Clostridia bacterium. Classification (GTDB taxonomy): domain Bacteria; phylum Bacillota; class Clostridia; order Oscillospirales; family Acutalibacteraceae; genus CAG-177. The sequence goes on along the minus strand of CAMUZD010000028.1, from coordinate 7,242 downwards.
AAAAACATCTTTGATTCCCTGCTCTATTTTTGAAGTGATTTCATCGAGCTTTTCCTTGTTTGAAGGATAAGGCTGTCCAGTTTCTGGGTTTATTCGTTTGTTTTCATCGGGCATATAACTCCTCCTCTGTTTCGTTTTCTTATCATCACATTGCCAAAGTGCTTATAGTATTCGCTGCTGTTCTGCCTTGAATAAATCGCTTTTAGCTCAAATGGAGCGAAGATTTCCGAAAACTCTCTGTCAGGATAGCAAAGAAGCAGATTCTCGAACGCATTCCAGTCAACCTTGCCATCCTGGTTTACTATACTTTTCCGCATCATGCTCTCTCCTTGAAAAACCTGTGTCCGCCGATCTCCATAACGAATATCTGACTTTCATGCCAGGCCGAATAAGTAAGGGACGGAGCATAGAAAAACAAAATCGGCTCGTCTGTAACTGACAAGCCGTTGTAGAGAACATCATATACAATTGTTCTGACATTTCTGTCGGGAGTTTTTCCTTTTGCATATCCGTACTTGTTGTGTATTGTATATGCGTCTGCGCCCTCTTTCTTCATAGCGTTCAGATAACACTGAGTTACTGCAATTATTCCTTCGTATGGTTCGGCTCCAGCCTCAGCCATTACGATAGTGCAGATGAACTCATATTCATCCTCGCTTATACTTCCGTCATATTGTTTGGCAGAATGTGTTACTGAGGGTTTTGCAGTTGCGGCTATTGGTTCAGATGTTTCAGGCTCAATCGATTCATACGCTTCGGATTCAGCAGTGATTGTTCCGGCTGTTTCGGAAACGCTTTCGGTTTCAGTCTCCGAAACGGATTCAAAGAAATCGTTTTCTTCACGGATAGTGCGAACTGTTGCATTTTTTGAATCAGTTGCCGCAACAGAATTGATGTTGGTTCTTGTCCGTCTCGCTCCTACAAAAGCGGCACCGGCAAGAGTAGCTGCGACAGTGATGATAATGAATATTGTTTTAAAAAGTTTCATAATGACCTCGTCTTAATAATTTCCGACTGTCACGGTAAGGCCCGTCGGTGGACCCTGTATGGTTTCCACATCACAGACAGTTTTATGACCTGACGGTCAAAGATTTATACCTGTATTCTATAGCTGCTTCTCGTTCCGTCATCGTCAAGAATCAACGTTCCCGAATAATGCTTACCTGATTTAAGGGAAAGAATATCGGGGATTTTAACTCTGTACGGACTGTTTATAAGTGCAACTGCAGTCGCTCTGTCAAGATTTATATGCCTTGCGGTAAGGAATTTGTTGTCCTTCCAGAGACCGAAACCGCAGTCTATTCCTTCGCAGAAATATCCTTTGATTCTGCCGTCTCTGTATCTCTGTTCGGTTACATCCTTGCCGCAGCGCGGGCATTTGCCGATTGTTTCTCTGTTTGAAGGGAACAGCTTATCGGCATTTTCAACCGGGTTATACTCTCTTACGGTATTTACAACCATGTTTGTAATTCCTTCCATAAAGTCGGTCGAAGCCATTTCGCCCTTTTCAACCTTCTTAAGAGAGTTTTCCCATTCAGCGGTAAGCATCGGAGATTTCAATTCATCAGGGAGAACCTCAACAAGATTTTTACCGACATTCTGAATGACAAGCTTTCCTTTTTCTCTTTTGACATATCCGGAAGTAATGAGACTCTCGATTATTTCCGCTCTGGTAGCAGGCGTTCCGAGTCCTTTTCTTTCGGCGTCATCGGGCATATCCTTAGCGCCCGCTTTTTCCATATCTGCGAGAAGCGTGTCCTCGGTATACTGTGCCTTAGGCTTTGTTTTACCTTCCTTGACTGATACTTCGTTCACATAGTAGGTTTCGTCTTCTTTCAGCCCGGCGGGAAGATTAACGGGATCGTCCTCTTTTTTGCTGATATACATGCGCCAGCCCCACTCCAAGATACGGATATAGTTTGCGGTGAACTCATATCCTCCGCAAAGAAGTTTTGCTTTGCACGATTCATATTCATATGCGGGCGATGTAGCGATAAGAACGCTTCTTTCAATCAGCTTGAGGATGTTAAACTCCTCATCGGAAAGCGATGTAAGGTCATAAGTCTCAACCTCTCTGGTAGGAAGAAGAGCGTGGTGATCTTTTACCATTTCATTGTTTATAAGCCTGTCTTCAAAGCCTGTGCTGAAGACATTATCAAGCATATGACCGCACATTCTGACTGTTTCAACAAGCTTATCCTTCATATCTGCCGTTACATAACGGGAATCGGTTCTGGGATAAGTAATGAGTTTCTTTTCATAAAGTGACTGCGCAAGCTCCAGCGTTGCCTTGGCTGAGTAACCAAGCCCCTTATTTGCGTCCCTCTGTAATGCCGTTAGGTCATACAGAAGAGGCGCAGGTTCTTTTTTGATTTTTGTCTCAACCTTATTGCAAACAGCACTCTTGTTAAAGCAGTCTCTCATTATCTCTTCCGCTTTTTCCTTGCTTTCAAGCTTGTCGGTAGTTGCCGTGAAGTTATCGCACCGAAGTTCCGTCCTGTAGAAGCTCTCCGGTACAAATTCCTCTATTTCTCTCTGCCTTTCCGCAAGCATAGAAAGAACGGGAGATTTAACTCTCCCGACATTCAGCGTTCTGTGATAGGTCAGAGATATTTTTCTTGAAAGATTGATTCCGACAAGCCAATCGGCTTTTGCTCTGCAGAAAGCAGATTCATAAAGATTATCGTATTCTGCTCCGGTTTTCATGTTTTCAAAACCTTCGCGGATTGATTTGTCTTCCATAGATGAAAGCCAAAGTCTCTTCATAGGCTTTCTGCATCCTGCCATATAGTAGATAATACGGAAGATGAGTTCGCCTTCTCTTCCGGCGTCGCATGCGTTGATTACTTCGGCAACATCGTTTCTGCTCATCAATTCTTTGATAATGTCAAACTGCTGTTTGCATCCTTCGCTGAGTTTATGCTCAAACTTTTCCGGAATAATGGGAAGATCTTCCTCTTTCCATTTAGTGTATTTGGGATCATAAGCAGAAGCGTCTTTCAGGCCGAAAAGATGTCCTCTTGCCCAGGAAACGATATATCCGTTTCCTTCCATGTATCCGTTTTCACGGTTGTTTGCTCCGAGGACTCTTGCAATATCCATTCCCACAGACCTTTTTTCGGCGATTATCACTTTATATCCCATTCGTCATCCTCCGAATCAATATTGATTTTATAAACATCAAGGTTCCTGAGATCATCGTAATAATCGTCATCAAGCTCATCATCAAAGTCGGGAACTTCGGGTTCTTTAGGCTTTTTGAAGATATCTCTGAGACGCAGTACAATGTCAACGCTGCAGGTGATTATTACGGCAACAGCAATAATGTTATCAACTGTTTTCAGATCAAGATTTTTCATCGTCACTTTCCTCGCTTTCAAAATAGTCTTCTTCGGACGGCGTCTGATAACCGATATCCTGCGGTTCATCATCGTCATCCTCGTTTTCGTTCTTTTCCTTCGGCTCCGCTTTTCTTACCTTGAACCAGTAAAACGCAAAGCCTCCTGCGCCGGCGACAAGCACAAACAGAAGCAATGGACCGCTGCTTGATTTCTTGTCTTCCTTCTTATCCTTTTCATCCGAAGATTCGGTTGATTCCTCTTCGGTAGGCTTTTCCGTAGTGGTAACAGTCACTTCTTCGTCATTAATCAGAGCCATAAGGTCTGCTTCGTCAACGAGATTGAGAAGATAAACATTGTCTGTGTTACCGTCACGGTCCACAACGATATAGAAGGTGTTGCCGGATTTTGTGGTTACCGTAAGAAACTGCTTCTGAGCAATTTCATCGGCAGCCGTCTTTTCCTCAAAATCATCGATTAAAGTAAGATTCCCGTCGGGAGTAAGTTCATAGGTGTTTTCCCTCGCGCTTTCGGGAATAGAAACGCTTTCGGTCGAAACGCTTACGCTCTCTATATATTCGGGAATCTTAGTTCTTCCGCTTTCATCCGAAGCATAGTAGTCTGCCGCGAACGACGGAACTGAAAACGCCGCCATTATTGCAATGACGGCGAATAAACTGATTATTCTATTTTTCATTCGTCTTTTCCTTTCTTCTTATAATTCTGAAGAAATTCAGCGAGCTGTTCGGGTGTCATATTATATATTTCCAAAATCTTTCCGCATTCACTGTTGGTTATGGAAATTAACTGTGCCTCAATCTCGCTTAATCTGTTCTTTGCTTTCTTAATACGCTCCTCGTAGGTCGCTATTTTTGCGGTGAGAGCTTCCTTTTCATCGAGAAGCCTGTCTTTTTTCGGGGTCATAAAATTCCTCCGTTTCGTTAAAATAAATCTTCGCGATTTCCTTTTGTCTCATTGTAAATCGCATACATTTCCTGCTGTTCGGCGGTAAGGAGCGAAGAAGCGGCGGCATCTATTCCGTAGTTATTAAGAGTCACATAACAGATATAGTAATCGTAAGGTACTCTGACTCTGTAGGAAACAAGAACCGAATACGGATTCCCGTCTGCATCATAAAAGGTCTCATACGAATATCTTGTCTCATATCTGTATCGGGTTTCCCTCACTACTCTTTGAGAAAGAGAATACTGTTTGTTATACACATTTCTCATAACTCCCTGAACCTGATTAGCCTGGTAAGCATCTCCTTCCTCAGCCGTAAGCAGAGAAGTCAGTTCATAAGGATCGTGACCTATCGGATCAAGAGAATAATGATATTCGTCATAGCTGTGAGTCGATTCATAATTTGAAATAGTGCTCTGCAGCTGTGTTTCGAGACTTGTGTAATAGTCGTCAGCGGCAATCATTTCCGAATCCTCGCTTGGATAAGTGGTCGCGCTGATTGCACCGCCGCCGCTTGAAACAAGAGCGCCACCAGATGAACCGAGCATACTCATACCGATAATCAGAGCAAGAACAATTCCACCGCCGACAAGAAGAATAACCTTATTATCCTTTAATGCTTCGACGGCTTTATGACCTATCTTTTCGGTTGTGTCCTTGGCTTTGCTTTTAACAGTCTCCGCGGCTGATGAAGCTGTCGCGTTCGCAGTAGAAGAAGTGCCGAGCTTTGCGGCGTAATATTCCTTCTTTATTTCCTGCTTCTGTTTCCAGCGGGAATAAAGATTTGATTTTCCTTCGGGGTGGGATTCTTTATATTCAGCGTAACGGGAGTTTATTTCATTCCTGTCGGCTTTAATTTCCACCTTTGCATTTATTTCTTCCTGCCGTCTTGCCGCTCTTTCCTCGCGTGTTTCTTTAAACGATTTGTCGGAAACCTTTCGGTTTCTTCTACGCTCATAGGTTCTTACCTTATGAACCGAGTCTTCAGTAATCCTTGTTCCGGTATCGGCTGCATCGACAGAAACATTTTCATCAGCATCATTTCTGATCTGTTCATGAATCTTTCCCGATACTGCTTTTCTCGGAACATCCTTTACGGAGTCTTTTGCGTTGTCGATAAACCGGCTTGAAGGTTTAGGTTTATCCTCTTCAAATTTGAGATTCCGTTTCACCTTCATCTGTTTTTTAGGCTTTTGCTTGGTTTTGGATTTCTTTATGTCCTCCTTAAGCTTTTCAGCCTTTTTACCTGTTACCTCTTCCTCCGTAAATGACAGATTATGCTTTTTGGGCTTTGCCATCAGGCATCAGCTTCTTCGTTCTTGAAAAGGTAATACTCTTTTCCGTCTTCCATTGTAATAATGACGGGTCCGAACATGATATCTGAGCCGAACTCTTCCTTGAATCTGGTTGCGATAAGGTTAAGAGCTCCCTTAAGTCCTCTTACAATAACGGGAACTTCTCTTCTTGCGGTCATATTCTCGTGATACTCCTTTGAAATAGCGTCAATGTTATTTCTGTAAGTCGGTGAGCACTCATAGAGAGTGTTAAGAAAGTCGAAAAGGCATTCTTTTACGGCATCCTCTTTATCATCTTCCTCGGTGCTGAGCTTTTTAACCAGTTCGAGATATCCGGGATCGTGAGTATCCTCATAGTTATCGCGATCATCTTCGTCATATGCGCAGCAGGTATCGGAATTGGGACATATATCGCAGTCGCCGGGACAATAATCCGGACAAACATCAGTATAATCAATACTGCAGTCTCCGCAGTCACCGCAGCAGAAAATGCTGTCAACGCCTTTTCTTTCAACATCACAGATGGGGCATCCGCAGAGAACTTCATCTTCGGGAGACTTATACTTTTCGAGATGACTTCTGTACAGATTATCTTCGACATAAACAAGAAATTCGGCATAAGCCTGCTTACGGTCGGATTTGCTGTTGTTATAAAGCCTGCGGATATCTTTCCAGCCGATGAAATTCATCACCTGAAGTCCTCCGTCAGTCATATGAGCTTCCTTGACACAGTTAAGACAGATATCTCTGACAGAAGTTGAAGGGTTTTTGAACCCGAGAGTTCTTGCGACATCCTTGGCGCAGAAAAGCACCTCCGGCTTATCACAATCAAGTATTGTGCGGATTTCACCAAATTCCTTACTGAAGTATTTTGATTTGAAAACTTTTCTTTCTTTCATTGTTTTTTCCTTTCAGATTAAGTAATAAATAGTATTCGTTCATACGGATTGGGAGGATAAACATCATTATACCTGAGATCAAATCCGTATAAATTATTGAGTTCCTCTCTGAGAGACTCAATTCTTCTGAGAATATCGTCTTTGACATTGAGGAACTCGTTGTACGCGTTAGCGTCATAGTATTCGTCTTTTGCCATATTTCATCACCACGCTTTTACGCCCCGAGTTGCTCCTGAGGCTTAGTGGTCATGATTGAATACAGCATTGTGTCTTTCGGGAATCTGTCAATAAACGGAATAATGGTGCTTCCGTAGAACAGAAGTCCTTCGCCTTCGCCTGATGATGTGACATAGGAAAGCTGATACTGAGAGATATTCAGTTGCTTCGCAAGTATCTGCCTGTCTCCGGCAGCCTGGTTAAGCATATATATGTAGTCGGAATTCTCAAAGATATTTTCTATCTCGCGGGATGAAAGCAGATCTTTTACATTCTGCGTGATGCCCGTAGGAATTCCGCCCCATTTTCTGAACCTCTTCCAGATTTCAACTGTATAAGCGGCGGTCTGCTCCTCTTTAAGAAGAAGGTGCATCTCATCGATATAATATCTTGTCGATTTGTGAGCCTCGCGGTTCACCGTCACTCTGTTCCACACCTGGTCCTGAACAATCAGCATGCCGATTTTCTTTAACTGTTTCCCCAGTTCCTTTATATCGTAGCTGACTATTCTGCTGTTTATATTCACATTGG
>CAMUZD010000027.1 GCA_947165115.1 uncultured Clostridia bacterium | reverse complement strand
ACTACAAGCAGTCAGGCGGCGTGCTTTTCAGCGCTGGCGGCGAGGATCTTGTCCAGTATACTCTCGGCTCGGAAGCGACTAACTATACTGTTCCTGCCGGAGTTCTCTACATTGACAGCGGCGCGTTTGCCTGCAGCAAACTCAAAAAAGTGACAATTTCCGAAGGCGTTGAGGAAATCGGCGTAGCGGCATTCTCAAATTCAAAAATTGAATCAGTAACATTTCCTTCAACTCTCAAGAAGATAAGCAGGAACGCGTTTCTACTTTGCGCTTCTCTCAAAAACGTTACGATTCCCGGTTCGGTCACCGAATTCAACGATGCATTCTATGCTTCGGGCCTGGAGTCGGTTGTATTTGAGAGCGGAATCACGACCATACCCAATGACTCATTTACAAACTGCAAATCACTCACAAGCGTCACAATACCCGATACCGTAACAAAAATCGGCTCTGCTTTTGGAGGATGCAATGCGCTCGGTGAGATTTCAATTCCCGCGAGCGTTACCGAGATTGCCCATGATGCTTTTAAAAACTGCAATAACCTCATAATTAAAGGTGACGAGGGCAGCTATGCCATAGAATACGCGATTGCAAACAATATTCCCTACGAAATCAATCAGAGCGGCCCGGATAACCCCGACCAGCCGGATCAGCCGGACCAGCCCACAATCAATGTTATTCTCGGCGTTCCCGGCAATGATAAGGCCGATTACAGATCAAAGGTTACCGTAATTGCAACAACACAGAATCTGCCCGACGGCTGCCGCCTTGTAATTTCAGGTAACGGCAAGAGCGCGACAGGCAAAGTGAAGGCAACCCTGACAATTGACGAAATAAGAGAAACCACAACATTCACCGTAAAGGTGCTTGATAAGAATAACCAGGTGCTCGTGAATTCCGATGGCACCAAACTTGAAAGGGAATTCACAATTGAAGTCAATTCCGGATTCTTTGCCAAAATCATCGCATGGTTCAAAGCCCTCTTCAATCTTCTTCCCGAATATACCTTTGAACCGAAAGGATAAGTAAATCTAACAAAAAGCTATTAAGCCCTCTCCCAACCGGAGAGGGCTTGTTTTTGATTATTTATTTTTTAATCCTTGCTGACTTCTTCTCCGTCTTTGAAATAGACTCTGGGGACGCGTTTGTTGACGCGGCAGGGGAGCTCGTAATTGAAAGAATGGGCGGCGTTTGAAACCTCTTCCATCGTGAGCGTCGCTCCGCCCTGAGTGCCGACGAGGACAACTTCATCGCCCGGCTTGCAGTCGATACCGGTTACATCAACCATAAACTGGTCCATACATACTCTGCCTGTAATCGGGGCAAATTGACCGTTTATGATGACTTTGCCGAGATTCGAGAGGCAGCGGGGATAGCCGTCCGCGTAGCCGACCGGAATTGTCGCTATTTTTGTATCTTTTTCCGTCCTGTATGTTCCGCCGTAGGAGATTTCTCTTCCCTCTTCAAGCGTTTTCACGTGGCTTATATAAGTCTTCCACTCCATTACGGGGCGGATTGAGAGCAGGCTCTTGTCAACCTCCTCGGAAGGGTAGAGGTCGTAGAGGATGATTCCCATGCGGCACATATCGAAATACTCATCGAAATTCATAATGCCCGCCGAATTGTTGAGATGCTTAACGGGGATATCGATGCCCCTGCTTTCGAGCATTCCGACGAATTTTTTATATCTTTCCCTCTGCGCCTTCGCGCGGGTGAGATCGGCTGAATCCGCGGTCGCGAAATGCGAGAAAAGTCCCTCGGCGAAGATGTTCGGAAGGGCGGTGATTTCTTTGCAGATATCGGCGCTCTCCTCTGTTATCTGAAAACCGATGCGGCTCATGCCCGTATCAATGCAGAAATGGAAGGGCGCGGTTTTGCCCTGCCTGACGGCTTCATCCGACAGCGCCTTCGCGTCTTCAATATTGAAAATCGGGATTCTGATATCGTGTTTCACAATCTCATCATAGTCCCAGGGGAAGACTCTGCCGAGAATAAGCACGGGAGTTTCAATTCCCGCCTTTCTGAGTTCGAGTGCCTCCTCAGTGCAGGCAACTCCGAAGAAATCCGCTTTTCCCTCAAGAAACCTGCCGATTTCGGCGGCTCCGTGTCCGTAGGCGTCCGCCTTGATGACGCAGAGCACCCTGACCCCTTCGGCGACCTTGTTCCTGACGGAATTGTAGTTATACTCGATATTGTCGAGGTTTATCGCGGCGTAGGTTCTGTGTTTAATCATTTTATCGCCTCTGAAAGCTTTACGGTTTCAATGTCGTTTTCGGCGAATGCTTTCCTGAGCGCTTTCACGAAATCGAGCGCCTTGGCGCTGTCGCCGTGAACGCAGACGGAATGAGCCTCGAGAGAGACATCTTCGCCGGTGTAAGATTTGACTTTTCCCTCTTTTATCATCCTGACAACTCTTTCGATTGCTTCGTTTTCGTCGGTAATCATCGAGCCTTCGAGAGTTCTTGCGCGGAGGGTGCCGTCCGCCTCATAGGCTCTGTCGGCAAATACTTCGCTCGCGTATTTTATTCCGACCTGCTTTGCTGCTTTTATCATTTCGGAGCCCGAGAGGGCGAGCAGGATAAGACCTTTGTCATAATCGCGCACGGCGTTTGCTATAGCGAGCGAGAGCTCAATATCCTTTGCCGCCATATTATACATCGCGCCGTGGGGCTTTACGTGCTCGAGCTTTACGCCCTTCGCCTTTGCCATCGCGCCGAGCGCGCCTATCTGATAAAGAGTGAAATCATAGACCTCTGCGGGAGTGACATCCATCTTTGTGCGCCCGAAATTCTCTTTATCCGGGTAGCCGGGATGAGCGCCGAGAGCGACTGAATTTGCCTTGCAGAGCTCAATGGTCTTATCCATAAGAATACTGTCGCCGGCGTGGAAGCCGCAGGCAACGTTTGCGCCTGTAATAAGCGGAATAATTTCGCCGTCGCAGAGCGCGCCTTCTCCTAAATCGCTGTTCAGGTCAACCTTATACATATTATCACCTCAGTATTTGAGATTTACGTTTTTGACATCGGTAATGAACATATGCCCGGGAGCGTGGGTAATCGCTATGGGCGGCTTTGACTGCATTACAGCATTCTGCGGGGTGACTCCGCAGGCCCAGAATACGGGGATTTCGCCCTCGTTTATCGTAACGCTGTCGCCGTAATCGGGCTTTGTGATATCCGTGATGCCGATGGCTTCGGGATTTCCTATATGAACGGGCGCGCCGTGAACTCTCGGCATAGCCGCCGTCACGTTGACCGCCTTGACTACGAGATTATCGGGAATCGGGCGCATTGAAACGACCATATTGCCGTGGAATTTGCCCGCGCTCTGAAGAACGATATTCGTGTTGAACATCGGCACGTTTCTTCCCTCTTCTATATGGCGCACAGGCACCTCCGCCTCGAGCATTTCGCTCTCGAAGCTGAAGGAACAGCCGATAAGGAAATATACGAAATCATCCTGCCAGTAATCGGTTATATCGGTGACTTCCTTCTCGAGCACGCCGTTTTTCCATATGCGGTATTTCGGGAAATCCTTACATACGTCGCCTTCGCCGGCCATTGTCTTAAACTCTTTTGAGCCGACATCGCCGACCTCGAGAATCGGGCAGGGCTTGGGGTTTCTCATACAGAAGAGCAGGAAATCAAAGGCGTAATCCTTCGGCAGAATGCAGAGATTCGCCTGCGCGTAGCCGTTGCACATACCCGAGGTCTGAAAATCGATTTTTCCCTCGCGGATGAGCTTTTTCACTTCCTGCGGATGCATTGTTGAATAGTCCATATTTACCTCTTCAAAAGTTCTTCAAAGTATTGTTTTTCTTTAACCGCAAGCTCCTCGGCCTCTTCAACGCTCATTTTAACGAAGCGGATTTTATTGCCGGGTCTCGCCTGCGCGAGCTTTGATAATTCTGCGGATGCGACAGTAGCTATCTTGGCGTAGCCGCCTGTGGTCTGATGATCTGCCATAAGAATAATCGGTTTTCCCGAGTTCGGAATCTGAACGGAGCCGAAGACTATGCCGTCGGAGATTATGTCCTTTCCGCTTTTGCTCTGAAGCTCGGGACCGTCAAGGCGGATGCCCATACGGTCGAGCTCGCTCGTGACGGTGTATTCTGCGCAGAAGAAGGTCTCAATATCCTCACCGGTGAACATATCGTCCTGCGGACCGGGAACTGCTCCGACTTCAATCACGGCCGGATAATCCTCCGCGGGAACGCAGTCGCCTTCTTTAATACCGGGCGAGGGGGTTCCCGTTTCGATTTTATCATAGGTGCGAAGCTTTCTGCCCTCATATCCGCCGAGTGAAATCTTGAGATTCGTCGATGCGCTGCCCATAAACAGGGGAACTCTGAAGCCGCCGCCGACGGCGAGGCAGCATCTGAAGCCCTCCGTCGCCGCGCCGACGGAAATGATATCATTCTTCTTTGCTTTATAAACAGTGTTTCTTTCTATCTTGTTTTCATTGAGCTTTGCGCTGAAATTTCCGCCGCTCAGGCAGAAATAAGTCTCATCGTCAAACCAGGCGGTGAGGCCCTTCATCGTCATTTCAATAACGGGTGCGTTCAGGTCGTTTTTCAGCAGGGCGTTCGCGAGCTTCATCGAATGCGAATCCATCGCTCCGCTCTGGGTGAAGCCGTTTTTCATAACGCCGAATCTGCCCGCATCCTGCACGGTTGAGAGCGCGCCGCCGGTAATAATTTCAAGCATCACTCCGCCTCCGTTATCTCAGGTGTGTATTCTCCCGCACGAACCTTCGCTTCGATTTTTTCATATTCTTCAAGGGTTACGGGATAAAACTTTATATAGTCTCCCGCTTTGTAGAGAATCGGATTCTCCTTTGAAGGGTCGAAAACCTTAACGGGAGTTTTGCCGAGCAGCTGCCAGCCGCCGGGCGAGGCGATGGGATAAATTCCGGTCTGGCTTCCGCCGATTCCGACTGCTCCCTCAAAGATTTCAAGGCGCGGGGATTTGAGGCGGGGAGTCGCGAGGCGCTCATCCATTCCGCCGAGATACGCAAAGCCCGGCAAAAAGCCGAGCATATAGATAAGATAGGGCTTTGAGGTATGAAGAGCGATAACCTCATCGCGCGAGAGGCCCGTATGCTCCGTGACATTGCCCATATCGGGAGAAAACTGCTCATCATAGCAGACGGGAATATTATAAATCTTTGCGTTTTTCGCTCCGCCGACAGACATCGAGTCAATCAGCGAGGATATTTCTTCCTTTAACCGGCCGGCTCTGATAACCGCGCAGTCATAGAGCACGGTCAGCGAGGTAAAGGTCGGGATAAGCTCGATGACGCCGGATATTTTTTTATCCTCAATCACAGCGGCGAGGGCGGTCACGAAGCCGTTTACCTCATCGCTGATTTTTCTTTCAAACTGCACTGTCAGCGCCGTGTCGGCATTCGACAGAAATTCGTAAAACATCAGCCGAAGAATCCTTTCCTGATGGTGTTGGTAAACCAGTGCTCGGTCTTGTCGGTTACGGTCGGCGGATACTCGATGAGAGCTTTCATGAGAGAGACCATCGGGCAGTTTATATTCTCGCCGAAGCCGTCGATATAAGGTCTTGCTTCGCCGTACATATCAAGCATTCCGGCATTCGCGGCGGCCTCCATGACCTTCGCCTGCATTTCTCCCGTGTGGAAGAGCGACGGCTTGCCGAGAATGAACGCCGCAGCCGCCATAAGAGCGTTGCAGCCCCAGTCGGAAACGGTCGCGGTGATAATGTTGTCCGCCGCCGTGTCGGCGAGGATGCCGTAGCCCGTGCCCGCCTTGCAGCCGCCGAGCTCCGCGTATGGAACGTATTTTCTGATATGCTCCTCAATGGCTCCCATGCCTATTTCATTGCCGAGATCGCCGATTGAGAGATTCCAGACTCCGAGGGCCTGACATTTTCTGAAAAGAACATCGTATTTTGCCTCGACATCGGTTGTGTTGACGCCGGTGGCATTGTGATAATAGCCGTTTTTGTTTCTTCCGGGCGCTTCGTTGGTAAAGCAGACGCAGGGCCTGCCGTGGGAGAGAATTTCATCCGCGCATTTTTCCGCCTCGTCATCATTCTTCGTGAAATTCACGACGCAGACGGTGTTTTCGCCGATGTTGTCCAAATCAACGGTGAGCTCCATATCGAGCACCTTGCACATCGCCGCGATGGATTTGTTGCACTGGTCGGGAACTATCATCACCGGCTTTGCGCCGAAGGCGTTTATAAGGAATCTGGCAAAGACGGTTGAGGAGATGATGCCGTCGGTCTCCGCCTCGTTCCAGGGCATAAGGACAAAGCCCGTCAGGATATAGACGAGCTCTCCTTTTTTAACATTTTTGATAAGCCCCTTCGCGGCGTGGGTTGAGAGCGGCTCGCCCGTGAATTTGCGGGAGCCGTTGTAGAGAATACGGCAGACGCCGTAGCCGCGAGGGTCAAGATTCATAAGCTGATCGAGGTTTCTGAAATCAGTCTGCCTTGCACTGCTCCTCATAATCCGCAACGAGGGCGTCCTGAATGGTTTTGAGCATTTCGGGCGCCTTACCGCCGACGGGCTTGCCGTCAACATGGGCGACGGGGATGCAGAAGGAACCGGTTGAGTGTACGATGACCTCGTCCGCGTTCATAAGCTCGTCGAGAGTATATTCTCTCTCTTCGGTAGCAAAGCCGAGCTTCTCGGCGAAAGCGAGCAGACGGATTCTCGCCGTGCCGGGCAGAATCTTGTCATCGAGCGGGTGGGTGATGACCTTGCCGTCTTTGAATATGGAAACATTTGAGTGGGCGCATTCAGTGACGATATCGCCCCTGTGGAATATAGCTTCCTTGCAGCCGGCTCTGTCAGCTGCTGTGGCTCCGAGCACGGAGGGGATGAGGTTGAGGGTTTTGCAGTTGCAGTATAAGAAGCGCTTATCCTCAAAAGTGATTACATCTATCGGGGTATAGGTATCCGCTACGGGCTGGGGAGTGAGGGTGACCCAGAGATTGCCTTTCATATCGGCGTCGTAAATGTGATTTCTCGGCGCGCTGCCTCTGGTGCACTGCATATATACAAACTGATCGCCGTCGTCAACCTTGAGCACAAGGTCCTTGAGAAGGGCGGCGAGCTCGTCCTTGGGAATCGGAATATTGATTTCAAGAATCTTCGCGCTGTTATAAAAGCGGGTGAGATGATGATCGAGATCGAAAATCTTGTGATTGTGGGAGTAGGTCGCATCATAGATGCCGTCACCGAACCAGCTGACTCTGTCAATCATCGGAATAGTCATATTCTCGATTTCGTCGTATTTGCCGTTGTAGTAGCCCAATGTTTTCATAGAAATCACCTCATAAATAATAAATTTACCAACTATCAATTATAGACCTTTTACTATAAAAGTAAAGTATCTCATAAGAAAATTTGTGAAAAATTTCGGTTTTTTCCGTCAGGGAAAATAAAAAATCCCCGCTCTGAAACCGGAAACGGAGATTTCAAGTGTAAAGCACCTTTGCTTTACAAATTATAATTATTGAATTGTGTCAAATAATACGCTTCTATTATTTTATAAAATAAACAGAATATCGGATAACGTATCTGTAAAGTAAAATCACCTTACAATAATTACATCAATCCGGGAGCATTATGAGGTCTTTTACGACCTCGGAAGCGATAATCAGGCCGACTGCGGGAGGCACAAAAGATATGCTGCCGGGCAGATCCCTTCTCGGAGCGTCGGGACTGCGCTCCGCCGACGCGGTCTGAGCCGCTTCTTCCGACGGCTTGCGTGGCTCCTCCTCGGAATAGACCACCTTGAGCGAATCGATGCCGCGGTTTCTGCACTCCTTGCGCATTCTTTTTGCGAGGGGGCAGACCTGAGTGTCATAAATATCCGCCACCCTGAAAGCGGTCGGGTCGAGCTTGTTGCCCGCACCCATCGCGCATATAATCGGAGCATTCTCCTTCTTCGCCTTTTCTATCAGGGTGAGCTTCGCGGTGAGAGTATCGACGGCATCAATAATATAATCGAATCCGCCGAGCTCAAATGTATCCGCGTTTTCCGGCAGGAAGAAGCAGTCCCTGATTTCGACGCTGACGTCGGGATTGATTCTGAGCATACGCTCTTTCATCACTTCGGTTTTGGGCCTGCCGACAGTCGAGGTATCCGCGATAATCTGCCTGTTGATATTGGTTTCGGAAACGGTGTCGCTGTCAACGAGCAGAAAACTTCCTATTCCGCATCTCGCGAGCGCCTCGCAGGCGTATCCGCCGACTCCGCCTATGCCGAAGACGGCAACCCTTGATTTGCGCAGCTTATCGAGATTCCCTTTCCCGATAAGCATTTCGGTGCGTAAAAAACGATTATCCATTATACGAACAGCTGCAGTATCGGCCAGATGGGCAGAGCTATTTCATTGACGCCGGGGTGGTTGATGACAGGTTCCGTCGCTTCGCCGAGTCCGAGCTCCTTGAGAACCTTGAGAACCTCTCTCGCAATCAGCACGTTTCCTTTCGCGTTCGGATGAATCGTATCGAGCGCGGTGAATCCGAAAACGCCCTTGAGCGCCGCGTGGACATCGACAACGGTGAAAGCTTCGGGATTCTCATCAAGATAGGATACGAGCTTTTCGTTTAGGAGAGTAATGATTCTCTCAAGCTGAGCGCCGACGAGCGGATAATTCGGAGCGTAGAGAGTCTGGAAGAGAATGGTCGCTTCGGGATTTATCTCTTTGATTTTGCCGATTATGATGCAGAAATTATCATAGGCCGATTCGACTATCTGCTTGCTGGGCTCCAGATTTCCGAACGCCGCCTCGATGACGAGCTTAATCATATTGAGGAAGATGGTTTTGCCGAGAAAATCATTGCCGCCTATTGAAATGCTTATGATATCCGCTTCGGCAACATCCCTGATTACATCGGATTTATTGAGCTCATTCACAAGGTTTGCGGTCGTGAAGCCGTCAATTCCGCGGTTTTTGTAGTTATAGCCGTTGGTATCGGCGACTATTCTGCCGAAGCAGGCCTCATCGTGATTGAGAACTCCCGAGCCCCTGGCTATTGAATCGCCGAGCAGGAGATAATTGAGAGTTTCCTTTTCTTCTTCCGCGAAGCCGATGACGGTCACGGAGAGAATCATAACCAGCGCGAGGATAATTGATAATGCCTTTTTCATAGTGTTTGCCTCTTTTCAGATATTCATATTGCCTGTTTTATAGCCGTTTATGTCAAGGGAAACAAAGCGGAAGCCGATTTCTCTTAAATAATCATAAACCGCTTTTCTTGTGCCTTCTTCAATGAACTTTTCGAAATCCGCCTGCGGAATCTCGATTCTCGCGTCCTCCCCGTGGATTCTCACTCTGAACTGCGTGAAGCCGAGTTCAAAGAGGAAGCGTTCCGCCTTCTCCGCCTGTTTCAGCTTATCCGCGGTTATGAGAGTGCCCGTCGGAAATCTTGTTGCAAGGCAGGCGAACGAGGGCTTTGCCGCCGACGGCAGATTGAAATGCGCCGAGAGCTCCCTGATTTCCGCCTTTGAAAGCCCGGCGGAGCGCAGGGGAGTCAGGATTCCGAGCTCGGCAGTCGCCCTTTTGCCGGGTCTGTAATCGCCGTCATCATCGGTGTTCGCTCCCTCCGCGACGGCGCTGAATCCGTTTTCGCGTGCGGTCGCGAGTATCTTTTCAAACAGCGCACGCTTGCAGATATAGCAGCGGTCGGCGGGATTTTCGGCAAAGCCGGGTATTTCAAGAGGATCAGTTTCAAGAATAATCTGCCTGATGCCGAATCTTCTGCAGAATTCATCCGCATCGCTCCTCTCCGTACCGGAGAGCAGAGGGGAGACGACCGTTACAGCCGCCGCCTTTTCGCCGAGGGCGTCCTTTGCCGCGTAGAGCAGCAGCGAGGAATCAACCCCGCCCGAGAAAGCGACCGCGACGGAGCCGGCGCAGACGAGTTGAGCCTTCAGATTATCGTATTTTTCAAAAAGTCCGTTCATTTCAGTTCTTTTGCGAGAGGATACATTTTAAGGTATCCCGCGTATTTTTTCTCATAGAATTCATTCATCGCCTTATCTGGATGAACCGTCTCTTTTATTCCGTAAAACGCGGATGATATATCATTCCCGCAGCCCTTTGCCGCGAGGATGCAGGCGCCGAGAACTCCGCCGTGCTCAAATTCGGGAATCTCGATATCTATGCCGAGAATATCGGCGCAGAGCTGAACCCAGAATTTATTTCTCGTGCCGCCGCCGCAGATTTTCGATTTATGTATATCCACGCCGAGCGACTTTATGATTTCAATATTTTCCTTGAGTGAGAACGCCACTCCCTCAAGCACCGCGAGAGTCATTTCCTCTCTTGATGTATTCATCGAAAGGCCCGCGAAGACGCCTCTGACCGCCGTATCGTTGACCGGCGAGCGCTCACCCATAAGATAGGGCAGAAACATAACGCCGCACCGCCCGGTATATGCCGAAACATCTTCGCCGTAGCCCGCTCTGAGAATATCCTCAATCCACCATTTCTGGCTGCTCGCGGCAGTCAGGGTGCAGGCGAGATAATGATACTTTCCGTTTGCCGAGCAGAATGAATGAATAGCGTTTTTCTTATCGCAGTTGAATTTATCCGAGCAGACGAAGACTGTGCCCGAGGTGCCGAGCGAAATATTGCAGTCGCCGTCATTTACGGTTCCGGTGCCTATCGCCGAGGCGGCGTTGTCGCCCGCGCCGATGACTATTTTTATGCTTTCGGAAAGGCCGAGCTTATCGGCAAATTCCTTTTTGAGTGTACCGACAGCTTCGCTGCTCTCGTAAACCTTCGGAAGTCTGCTTTCGTCAATATGAAGCAGACTGAGCATTTCCTTTGACCAGCGCCTGTTTTCCGTATCAAAATACAGAGTGCCCGCGGCGTCGCTCGTATCGGTCGCGAATACGCCCGAGAGCATGTAGGCGACATAATCCTTCGGAAGGCAGATTTTTTCCGCCTTTGCGAAATTTTCGGGCTCATT